>NZ_LARE01000011.1:0-168681 GCF_000980245.1 Odoribacter sp. N15.MGS-14 | reverse complement strand
CTTATCCCCGGCAAAAAGGCCGATTATATCTATTTCATCCGTATCCTTACCTTTCTTGCGTTCCCGCCACGAACCGATGGCTGAATATTGTTGGCTTTCCATCATCTTTAAACGGAAATACTTTTCAAACAACGGTTCTTTATATCCCTCAAAGACCTTATGCATCATTGAAAATACCGATCCCATTAAAATCAGCTTGAGATAGGTCTGCTTCCTATATTGGTCCCATAGGTTCTGTACATCGCTATAGACCGATAGATTGACGTATTCAAATTCCTGAAACTCATCAATGATAAGATTAAATTTGCGTGTCTTTGCCAATTCCATCACCATCTGGAACAATGAACGAAAACTCTTAATCTCAGGTGGTACATAAGTTCCCAGTCCAAAAGAAATAAGTAGGGTAAACTCCTCACATAGCGTGGTTTCATTTTTCCGACTGACAAAAAGATATACAGTAGAGCCCTCTCCCTTGGTAGCCTCAACTACAAGGGAAGTCTTACCGATACGCTGCCGGCCAGTAATAACCGTCATTCTTGAATAACTATCAAACGAGAGCTTCTGTATACGTTGCAGCTCCTTTATTTCAGATGTCCGATTATAAAATTTCATAAGATTTAATTTTGTAACCATTGTAATAGTTACGGTGGTTACAAAAACAGTAAATTCTGTCGAATTGTCAAAATCAGTACTTGTTGATTATGGATTCAATCTATATCGGATAATTTTCAATAAAGATTGTAAATAATGAAATTAAAATATATTTTTGCTTTGTTATTGACGAATTTCTAATTTGTTAACTCTGAAATAAACGGACGTTTTTTTTGACGATAAAATCGTCAAAAAATGAAGAATAAAAATGAGAAATGAAAAATAACTGAAAGCTTTGTTTTAAGTGAAAAATGATTGCCCTAAAAAATAAAAAAATGGGAGGAGATGAATAAATTAAAATATTGATAACATGCATCTTAAAACAAGGTAGCAGATTTTAAATCTGCTTTATCCGAAAGGTTATTACTAATCGATAATCTGAAAAATATTTACCAAAAAACAAGGACCTTATAAACGTTATGAACTTTATAAACTTTTAACAAAAAAAACGTCCGTTTTAATTGGAAATAAAAATTAAGAAATATGAGATTTCATTTTAAGGGGAAAAGAAAACATAAAGATTTATGGATTGTGATTATTATCATAACCATCCTGCTATTATATACCTATTATGAAGCGAATTTCGGAAAAAAAAGAAGATTACAACAAAGCGAATCCCTATCTTCATGTTTAGTAAATGTTCCCCTTCCAAACCAGACTTCCCCTTTATCAGGCCAATTTCCGAATGATTCGGGCAGGACTTCCTCCTACCATTGAATCGTCGGGTACATCTTTAGTTACTACAGCCCCTGCAGCAACGATACAACGGTCCCCGATCGTCACCCCGGGACAAATCACAGCTCCTCCTCCTATCCAACAATCATCGCCGATTGTAATGGGCTCGCCATGTTCGGCTCCTGTTGCGCGTTCCCGATAATCGATCGGGTGCATCGGAGCATACAATTGTACATTCGGGCCGATCAGTATATTTTTCCCCAAATAAATCCGGGCCGTATCGAGAATCGTACAGTTATAATTAATAAAACCATTCTCACCTCCGTAAATATTGAATCCGAAATCACACCAAAAAGGAGCCTGTATCACTAAAGAAGGATGGGCATTCGGTAAAAACTTACGAAGTAACTCACCTCCTTGAGTATAATCCCGGAAATAAGTCCGGTTATATTCTTCCACCCATTTCAAACAGTCACGGTGCAACTCCATTAACTCCGGGTCGAAAGCATAATAAGTCTCCCCTGCCTGCATTTTCTCTTTTTCTGTCTTCATATTACGATTTAATTAAAAAGCCGCTTTCCAGCGGCCTTATTACTATTCTAAATAAGTATATCCATACAAACCGGAGCGGTAATTGGATAAGAATTCCCTTCCCTCTTCAGGAGAAATGATCCCTTTTTTGACAGAAGTCGTCACCCATACTTCAACGGTACGAGCCATCCGTTTGGGAGTAAATTGCACATACTCGAGTACGTCAGCAACTGTTTCTCCTTCAATAATTTTATCGATCACATATTCACCGTTTTTCACTTTGATATGCACAGCATTGGTATCACCGAACAAATTATGCAGATCCCCTAAAATTTCCTGATAAGCTCCGACCAAGAATACTCCGAAATAATAGGGTTCTTTATTGCTCAATTCATGTACCGGCAGGTGATAGGAAAAATTACGGGTAGAAATAAAATTATTGATTTTCCCATCTGAATCACAGGTAATATCCTGAATTGTAGCCGACTTTGTAGGCTGTTCGTTCAACCGAGAAATCGGCATAATGGGAAAAATCTGGTCGATCGCCCAGGAATCGGGTAAAGATTGGAAAAGCGAGAAGTTACAAAAATATTTATCCGGTAACATCTTCGCAATCTTTTTTAACTCGTCGGGAGCATGTTTTGTCGCTTCGGCCATCTCGTATACTTCACGGGCAACGGACCAGAAAAGCCGTTCTACCTGTGCGCGGGTACGCAAATCGATCAGGCCCAGATTAAATAAGTTCAAAGCATCTTCACGGCATTGCAAAGCATCGTGCCAAGTTTCCAACAAACGGGGCTGATTAAGATTTTCCCACAAATCATATAGTTCCTTCACCAGCTCGTGAGCATCTTCTGCCAAATCTTCATTTTCATCGAAAGCCGGAAGACTGGTACTGGCCAAAGCTTCAAAAACCAATACCGAATGATGGGCCGTCAAGGAACGTCCCGACTCGGTAATGATATTCGGCTGCGGCAATTCATTCTTTTCGCAAGCATCGACAATAGAAGAAACGGCATCATTGACATATTCCTGAATAGAATAATTCATACTATTCGATGTCGCTGAACGGGTACCGTCATAATCTACTCCCAATCCGCCTCCTATGTCTACAAAATTAATGTTATATCCCATCCGTTTCAACTCCACATAAAACTGAGAAGCTTCTTTCAAAGCTGTCTTTATACGACGGATATTGGTCACCTGACTGCCTATATGAAAATGAATCAGCTGAAGAGAATCGGCCATCTTATTTTTTTCAAGAATATCGAGAGCGTCCAGAAGTTCACTGGAATTTACCCCGAACTTACTTACGTCTCCTCCTGATTCTTCCCATTTACCACTCCCTGAACTAGCCAGCTTGATCCGGATTCCGATATTCGGTTTCACATTCATTTTCTTAGCCAAACGAGCGATGGTTTTCAGCTCCATCAATTTCTCCACCACCAAAAAAATCCGTTTCCCCATTTTTTGAGCCAGCAAAGCCAGTTCGATATAACTTTCATCTTTATATCCATTACAAATGATCATGGCCTCATCATCGATATCGATCGAAAGTACCGCATGCAACTCTGGCTTCGAGCCTGCTTCCAAACCGATATTGAATTTATTCCCATGACTGACAATCTCTTCAACGACAGGACGCATTTGGTTGACCTTGATCGGATAGATAATGAAATTCTTAGCCGAATAGCCATATTCCTGAGCAGCAGCCTGAAAACAATTAGAAATTTTCTCGATCCGATTATCCAGGATATCCGGGAATCGCAAAAGTACCGGGGCTTCCACATCACGAACCTGTAACTCCTCCATCAATTCTTTCAGATCGATCGAAGGTCCATCCGTTTTAGGTGTTACAGCAACATGCCCTTTTTCGTTAATCGAAAAATAGTTCAGCCCCCAACCGTTGATATTGTACAGTTCTGCTGAATCGTCAATACTCCATTTTCTCATTTCTATGCGTTGAAATCGATAATATTAGGTTTTTAAAATTCGTGCAAATCTAAGTGAATTAATCGACAATTAAAAGGTGTGACTTAAAAATTATTACGATTTCACACACAGTAAGTTAACTCAATATCCGACAATCCGGGACAACGGCTTCAATTTTATCGTCTCATCGCATCACTTCTCACCCCGGACCGTTGCCCGGTTTCATTCCACTTCTATAAATTTCGAACGACTTAAAAGCAGAATAATTATAGTTTCCCGTTGTTCAGCATTCCTCTTGCCTTGCTGAAAGAATCGGAAATTCTGTCGAGATAAGATCCTCCGGACCTTCTGGTTAGAATCCTAGTGCGAAAACGACCTCGGAAAAGAGTAAATATACCTCAAGCTTTGTTCAATCCGTAAATATAGAGCAATACCCCACCTTTGATAGTATCGATGACCTGCTTACTGATATCCGGTGGTAAGGCGGGACAACCCAGACTGCGACCGAGACGCTGCTGGCCTTTCAAGACAGCAGGATCTGCATAATTAGCCCCGTGCACAACAATAGCACGTTCCCTCGCTTTATCGTTAATTCCTTTTTCCAAACCATCTAAAAATAAAGAGTAACCATTTTTTCCCATATAAGTATCACCGGTACGAAAAAATCCCAGGGAACTTTGATACGAACCGGGTCTATTGGAAAAAGCCACGGCATAATTATCCCCACTTCCTCTGCCATGAGCCACATAAGTACTCAGTAAAAGTTTTTTTTGCAAAAGATCTAAAATATAAAACCGCTTCTCCGTGGAAGGTTTGGTATAATCGATCAGTACCAACAAGCGGTCTTGTCCGGAAGCATATCGGGAAAATCCTTTGAGTGCCTGTTCGAATGCAGGAAAATTCACTTCTCCCCTCAACCCCAATTCCTGATACAACTGAAAACTAGAGGCCACCGTAGTTTCCGGTAAAGCTTCTACAGCTTTTCCGGCTCTTACCCCACACACCAGACTCAAAATTAGAATAACTACTTTATACATCTTTCCTATTTAATCAAATACAATCACCAATGCTTCGCTTATAGGGGCCCAATCGTAAATGAATTTAGCATGAGAAGTAGCATTTCTCACACACATGTGCGAACGCGGGGTTGTCCCCAACGTACCGCTATACTCCAAAACAACGGAGTCCGGATAATTTACCGGTACTCCATGCAGGTAGGCTCCTCCGGAAAAACGGCTGGCCCATGGAGCAAATCCTCCGGGCTCAATGGAACCGTCCCTTAAAAAAGGCATCGCTTCCAGCTTACGGCGAATGACATAGACTCCCGGAGGCGTTTCTCTCTTATAGGGCGGTCTATGCAATCCTGTCGTTATCGGGTTCATACTCCTGACCAACCAGGTAGAATCCCCCTGCTCCAAAGTAGCCAGGTTTTGATTCGTCCGGTCGATAAATATCAACTTCCGAAAGTCGGCCCCACCCAAACGATCTACATATTTTTCAGGTACCCACCACTCACCACCGAAAGAAGAAGGTGTCACCAACAAAAAACCCGCACTATCACGGATGACCGATACCAACGCTCCATCACGCCCATATCGTTCGGGAACTTCCCAGTTCCCTGTTTTATAAAATGGAACGGATTGATCTCTTTTCACCCCGTATTTATCCTCGATAGCCCGATAAGCGTCTTTCCGACTCGAATCCGACAATGGAGCACGGCCGTTCCGGTTTTTATAATTACTCAAAGCTCCGAACTCTTTAGCCTGATTTTCAAAATTCAACAAAGAATCTATCATCCCTGCAATCTTATCCCACTGAAAACTCCGTTCCACCTTCCTGTATTCATAATTATCCTCCAAGGTATGCCGATCGTACAACAATTGTTTTTCAATCTTCACTCCCCCATTCTCCGAGAAAAAAAATGAAAACAGAAGAAATAAAAATGACATCTTTCCCATTCCTTAAAATATCAAAATATAAAACATGTCATTTGATACGTAAAAATAATTTTTTTTCCCAAACCTCACTCCTTCTTTTCGTACTATTTATAAAAGATTCACATTCAGGTGGTAAGAATTGGCTTTATTCAATAAATATTTTATATTTGTAGAAAGTTCATCCTCCAAAGGAGGAAGGAAATCGGAAAGCGGTAAATCGATGTATTTATCGCTTTTCGTCTCAATATACTTTTGCCAGCCGACGTTTCAATTTATGTTCAATTTTATACCGGTTTCTTCCCAAAAGATAATAGGCAGTCAGTAAATAATACCGATTGTCTCCCCGGGGTTCCAGAACGATAACATAAGATTCCTGTACATCATAAAGGTAAGTACGAATGGCTACTTTGTCTTTTACGGAAAACACCTGCAAGTGTTCAGGTTGTCTTTCTTCAAGATGATATTTGATCCAATGTAGCCTCACCGCCCGATTCCGGTCATAGATCCTCTCCCTATGCAAGCGATCTTCCATTGTAACCAAATGATTGAAAAAAATGGATAAAGTATTTTTCCCTTGTGACAATGTCGGTAATACCTTCTTTTGCCTGAAATAATTTCCCGAATCGACAAAATCCCTTTTAAAAATGCCCATTAACGATGCATTACGTTCCTCCTCATCGAACGCATCCAATTCCAAAAGAGAATTATATGTCTTGATCAGATTAAGGGGCATATCAAATCTGAATTCTAAACAAGTTGAATTTTGAAATTCTTTTTGAAGTTGTACTTTCCAGATCCGTCCGGGTACGGATTTTTAACTTTTCTATGAATCGAACTTTAGCTTCCGACGCTTTCTCTGTCTGATTCAGATTATAGGCAATGGCTCCGATAAATAAATCACACAGCTGTAATAAATCCAGTTCATGAGAACGCACATGCTGAATTTTTTCAATGATCTCCATCCTGACATTCAGTATGTCTTTCAGCTTTTCAGTCCGGTAAGAGCTGAGATTATCTTTAATATCCAAATAAATATTATAATGCCAAACCGGATCCAAAGTATGAAAAAGCAACTGATAATACATCAGATAGTAAAATTTATTGTAATCATGATCACATTTATCGGCAATATACCGGCTTTTATCTACGATAATCGCCCTGAATCGTATCCCTCCTTTTTTGAAAAACCAATCTACCAACTTCGCATAAAACGGATAATTCCACTCATTCAAATAAGTCCATTTCACTTCCAGTGTATTCTTATATTTCACCCGCAAGCTTTTCAGCTCCCCCTTCATCTGTTCTATTTTATGCAAGGGAGCCGCAATATACCCCAATACCATGAACCGTTTGCCATCTTTTTGAAGATGACAGCTCTCATCGCAATAATAATTATATACCCAAGACCCACGCATGATTTTAAGGATAAGAAGATTAAGGCTAATTTAAGCAATTTTTACCTGAAAACAAAACCCAAACACATTTTTTCCCTTTACATAGCAAAATCTTTGATCTAGCGGTAAAACGTCGGCATTGGAAGCATGTAAAAACCGGTGATTTGCCGGAAAGTTGTCATCTGTCATTGCACTTACCTTTCACTATATTTGCTGTATGAAAAGGGAAATAATAGCATTCAGAGATTATTATGACAATCTCATGAAAACCCTGTCAGCGACCGAGCCTAAAAAGGTTCATTATCTACTTGACCTTCTACAGATCAGAAATAGAATTAGTACGAAATTCGTCATATTTATCAGAGATAGCCTCTATGAAATAAGGACTATGTATCATGGAAATATCTACCGGGTATTTTTCATTTTCGATGAAGGCCGGATCATAGTTTAAGGGGTAGATTTATCAACTTTAAACAAAAAACGCACTGATAATCAGTGCGTCCTGTTTTTTGTCGAGATGACTGGACTTGAACCAGCGGCCTCCACGTCCCGAACGTGGCGCGCTACCAACTGCGCTACATCTCGTTTGCGGATGCAAATGTAATAAAAGTATCAGGAAAAAATACTATATTTGTTGAAAAATTTTTCAACTTAATTCAAATACGATGGATTCGATAAGACAAAATAAGGTAGCACGCCTGATTCAAAGAGATTTAAGTGAGATGTTTCAGCAGGAGTGTAAAGAATATACAGAAGGAGCAATGTTGTCGGTAACAGCGGTACGGGTCAGTCCGGACCTTTCTTATGCCAAGATTTATGTCAGTATTTTCCCTTCGGAACGGGTGGAGGCTGTCATGAAAAGCCTGGAAGAAAAAAATAAAAGCATCCGGTTTATTTTAGGGAAAAAAGTCGGCAAACAAATGCGCATCGTGCCGGAACTTCGTTTCTTTGTCGATGACAGCCTGGACTATATCGACAAAATCGACGAATTATTAAAATAATTCATCTATCCGGATACCGCTCTTTGTTACCGGACATCAATTCAATCCAGGAATGAAACTGTCTTTGTTTATTGCCAAACGCTATCTGTTTTCCAAAAAGAAACAGAATGCCATTAATATCATTTCGGTCATCAGTGTCGTTGGAGTTGCTATCGGAACTTCGGCATTGGTAATCATCTTATCTGTTTTCAATGGCATCGATCTGTTATTACAAAAGAGTGCGGACAGCTTCACCCCCGATCTGGTCATCAGTCCTCTGACAGGTAAATTCTCCCACTTCGACGATTCTTTGTATCAGGCACTTCGCAATAATTCGTCCGTTGCCTACTACAATCAGATCGTCGAAGAGAAAGCGCTCGTAAAATACGATGACAAGCTTTCGCCGGTAACGATCAAAGGAGTTGCCGACGACTATGCCCGTAATACCCATTTCGAGGATAACATCATACAAGGTACCTTTCAACTCAAAACCGGAGATACCTACAAATCGGTTGTCGGTTACGGTCTGGCTGCAGAATTAGGTATAGGTCTCAATTTCCTAACGCCTATGGTATTTTATTATCCGGATAAAAATGCCGGAGTTTCTGCTTCGGCTTTAAATACAGCATACCTGTACCCATCGGCTTTCTTTTCTTCCCAGCAAGAAATAGAAGGTCAATATGTACTTACAGATCTTGAATTCGCCCAACGTCTTTTCGGCATAAACGATCAGATTTCGAAGATCGAAATTAAACTGAAAGACAGTAAGCTGATCCCGGAAGTAAAAAAAGAATTATCCGATTTCACCGATACAACATATCGTCTGGAAGACAAATACGAATTGAACAAGGCCTTTTATGCTATGATGAAATCCGAAAAGCTGGCTGTCTTTATGATTCTTCTGTTTATCTTATTGATCGCTTCGTTCAACATTATCGGTTCAATTTCGATGCTCATCCTGGATAAAAAAGAAGACCTCGGTACTTACAAAGCTCTGGGAATGACAAATCAAAGAATCATTTCCGTATTCAAAACCGAAGGAAATCTTATCACAATGGCCGGCGCAGTCATTGGACTCGTCTTTGGGACGCTCATCTGTCTGTTACAGGAAAAATATGGATTGATCACACTCGGCGACGGGAGCTATATCATCACGGCCTATCCGGTCAAAATTGTTTTCGAAGATATTTTACTCATCGTGCTTGCCGTCTTATCGATCGGCTATACAGCCTCCTATTTCCCGGTAAAATATCTGGTGAATAAACTTGCCAAATGAAGAAAGGAGAAAATATGAAAAAGTTCTTTTGTGTATTATGTGGAATCTGTCTTTTTTACATGGGATATGCTCAGGAAAAAGAAGTAAAAGCGGTTATCGAGACGAATCTCGGTAACATGATTGTAAAATTATACAACGACACCCCCAACCACCGGGACAATTTCGTCCGTCTGGCCAAAGCCGGACACTATGACGGCAGTCTGTTTTATCGTGTAATCAAAAATTTTGTGATCCAGGGAGGTTCGTCGGATAGTAAAAAAGCCATTAAGGGAGCTGCAATCGGGTACGGTAAACCGATCGTTATCGATGCGGAAATCAAACCGGAGCATTATCACAAAAAAGGAGCATTAGCAGCACCGCGCCAACCCGACCGGGTTAATTTTTTCAAAGAATCGGACATTTCCCAATTTTATATCGTCCAGGGTAGGAAGTATGATCCCAAAGAACTGGATATCATAGAAAAACAAGTAAATGTTCCGATCAAAAGGGCTATTCAGCGAAAATACTATACTCCGGAGAAAAAAGCTATCCTGGACACCCTCCGAAAACAGAAAAAAGTAAAAGAATTCCGGGAAATTGCCGAGAAAATCAAACAGGATATCGCTTTCGACTGGAATGCCAATCCCAACAAAATTTATATGCCGGAGGAAAAACGGAATGCCTATATAAACGAAGGAGGTATACACCATTTGGATAAAGAATATACTGTTTTCGGAGAGGTGATCGAAGGTTTTGAGGTAATCGATAAAATTGCCGCCCTTCCGACAGACGGAAACGACCGGCCTATCACCGATGTCAGAATAAAAGTCAGAATTTTGAGCGAATAACCCCAATGTATATGAGCAGTAAACTTCGCCATATTTTTATTCTGGCCAATATTTTATGGGTCGTGATTATTTTTATTCTCTGTGCGATGCCCAGTGATGACATCCCTGATCCACACTGGAATATCCCTCATCTGGATAAGGTAGTTCATTTCGGTATGTATTTCGTTTTATCCATTCTTTTAATCTTTCCACTCGAGGAATATAGTTGCTTAAAACTAAGCCGGATCTATCTGATCGCCATCCTGGTGGCACTGATCTACGGAGGAGGAATTGAAATATTGCAAGCCAATTTTTTCAACCGAAGCGGGGATGTGTGGGATTTGGTCGCAGATGTTTCAGGCGGCATCGCAGGCTGTCTGTGTTATCCTATTGTAAAAAGATTCATCCCCATGAAAAATTGAATTCTATTCTAAATTTCAATTTTCAATTTTTAATTCTCAATTAATTAAAGTAGTTTTGTGACTTTGATAATCAAAAGCCTTTACCATGTTAGACAAGATTAAGCAGATTATATCAGAGATCGGGAGCTTCACCGCTACCACACCTGCAGAGGTTGAGCAATTCAGGATTAAGCATTTGAGTAAGAAAGGTACCATTGCCGCTTTATTCGATGATTTCAAAAATGTACCGGCAGATCAAAAAAAAGAAATCGGAAAAGCTTTGAACGAATTGAAAACAGCAGCCTTAGATAAAGTGAATGAGTTAAAGGAAAAGCTTTGTAATTCCGATCAGGGTAAAACCGGTGTGGATCTCACTTTACCGGGAGACCTGATCAAGCTAGGAAGCCGTCATCCATTGTCCATCGTAAAGAATGAAATTCTGGCTATTTTTAATAAACTAGGTTTCACGATATCAGAAGGTCCGGAAATAGAAGACGATTGGCATAATTTTTCAGCCTTGAATTTTCCGGAAGAACACCCGGCCCGGGATATGCAAGATACCTTCTTTATCGAGAAAAATCCGGATATCGTATTGCATACCCATACTTCTTCGGTACAGGTTCGCGACATGGAAACTCATTCCTTACCCATCCGGTTAGTGACGCCGGGAAGAGTGTTCCGTAATGAAGCTATTTCAGCTCGTGCACATTGTATTTTCCATCAGATCGAAGCGCTTTATATCGATGAAAATGTTTCTTTTGCAGATTTAAAACAGACGCTGACTTATTTTGCCAAAGAACTTTTCGGTCCGGAAACCCGAATCCGGCTGAGACCGTCTTACTTCCCATTTACCGAACCTTCGGCAGAAATGGATGTTTCCTGTTCGTTGTGTCATGGAGAAGGATGTAATGTATGTAAAGGTACCGGCTGGCTGGAAATTTTGGGTTGTGGAATGGTCGATCCCAACGTATTGGAATTAAATGGAATCGATAAGGAAAAATATACCGGTTTTGCTCTTGGAATGGGTATCGAGCGTATCACAATGTTAAAATACGGCATCAAAGATTTACGCTTGTTCTTTGAGAATGATATTCGTTTTCTGGAGCAGTTTACTGCAGCAATATAGAAAAGATAGAAGGTGTAAAATAAAAGGTAAAAGGTTGAAAAATATCACCTTATACCTTTTACCTTTTATTTCAATATATCCATCAGCTTATCCAATTTCGGCGCCATGATGATTTCGGTACGCCGGTTGTGTGCCCGTCCCTCTACACTTTCGTTATTGTCCACCGGCATAAACTCCCCCCGGCCGCAAGGTAAAATCTGTAAAGGATTCACCCCATAATCTTTGGTCAGAATACGTACGACAGAAGTAGCACGTACGACACTTAAATCCCAATTATCTTTAAATTGCACGGTTTTAATGGGTTTGTTATCGGTATGCCCCTCGATGAAAACATCGATATCATGCTGTTTTTTCAGCACTTCCGCTAATTTACCCAACGCTTCTTTACCCTGTTTGTTGACCTGTGCACTCCCCGACTCGAACAACAGCTTATCCGACATAGCCACATATATTTTCCCATTCTTTTCGGTCACGGTCAATTCATCCGAGCTAAATCCAAGTAAAGCATCCTTGACACTATTCAATAAACTTTGAAGACGTGCGTTTTGCGCATCGACTTCGGCCTGTAATTTATTGATGGTAGCTTCCCGTTCGGACAGTTTCTCCATTTTTTCCTTCAGTAACATATTCAGTTTTTCCTGTTCGGACAGATTGGAATACAATGATTTTCGATAATCGCGGATGGCTTGACCTAAACGAGTCGTATCACTCATCAGGTCAGTGATCTGTTGCTTCAATTTTGCAATCTCATCTTTCTGTTGTCCCAAATTTCTGTTCAGTACCCGTTCACGGCTTAAAGCTGCCAACCGACCGTTTTCAGCAACCATATACTTCTTTTTAGATACACACGA
Source organism: Odoribacter sp. N15.MGS-14 (assembly GCF_000980245.1). Taxonomy (NCBI): domain Bacteria; kingdom Pseudomonadati; phylum Bacteroidota; class Bacteroidia; order Bacteroidales; family Odoribacteraceae; genus Odoribacter; species Odoribacter sp. N15.MGS-14. The sequence continues at coordinate 156,121 of NZ_LARE01000011.1, read as the reverse complement.
CGTCACTGCAATCAATAAGCATAAGGCAAAAATGATTCTTTTCATTTGTGTAAAGAAATTATTTATTTGTAATATAATTAAAATCTACCGCTCTAACTACCATTTCACCACAAACTTAAAAATTATTCTGCAATTATGAAAATCCCTTTTTATGGATAGAATTAATTGGGAAAGTAGTTCCGGGATAATGCAGAATATTCTAACTTTGTAGTTAGAAATACCGATAAGAACTATTCAAATATGATCCGGCTAATTTTACATCTTTTCTTATTTTTGTTCCTTTCTAGTTACAGTTGTGAGGCTTACCGCCTCTCTTCGTCCGATCAGAAAGTATTAAATTCTTTTTGGAAATATGCAGAAGAACATCGCTTGGGCAATCTTCCTGTAAATGAAAGAATCCCTTCTATCGCCCGTTTTTTTTTAGGGACTCCTTATCAAAGCAATACTTTGAACGTCACCCGGGAGGAACTGCCGGTTATCAATCTACACGAATTAGATTGTGTGACGTTCGTGGAAAATGTCCTTGCTTTGGCATTTTTGGAACAATATAATCAACAATCGACAGAGGCTTTCGTGCAAAATATTATCCGGCTCAGATACCGGAATGCAGAGATCGTCGACTATACTTCCCGTTTACACTATTCTTCAGATTGGTTATATGAAATGCAACAAGCTCATTTGCTGACCGATATTACACAATTTGCCGGCGGGATCCCTTATTCCAAGCAAATCTGCTTTATGTCGGAACACAGTCAGAAATATCCACAACTCCAAAAAGACTCAAGCTTACTTAAAAAGATCAAAACCATTGAAACAGCAATAAATCAAAGGACGTATTATTATATTCCAAAAGATAAGATTAATGAAGCTTGTAATAAAATAAAAAATGGAGATATCATCCTGATCACAACGCATATAAAAGGGTTGGACACCTCTCATTTGGGTTTTGCCTGGAAAAAAGAAGGTAAGACTTATCTATTGCACGCTTCCAGCAAGGGTAAGCAAGTGATGATTAGTTCCCTTCCCCTCCAGGAATATATGGAAGGGATCGATTCCCAAAGTGGAATTATGCTCGCCAGAGCCGCTAAAACATTAGCAGAATAGATATACAAATTTTATTCTCTCATTCTGGCATAAGAATTGATTGATAAATCAAAAACTAAAACAAATATATTATGAGAAAGATTTTCACTGTAACGATAGTATTCGCACTGGCAATTGCCTTCAGCAGTTGTGCCACACGTAAAGTATCCCGTGTCAATACGAACGAAGTCATCGATTTAAGCGGTCGCTGGAACGATACGGACTCACAACTGGTTTCAGCCGAGATGATAGACGATCTTCTTGGAGCTCGCTGGTTGCCGGTTTATGAGAGCCAGCACAACAATAAACGTCCGGTAGTTGTTGTCGGAACAGTAACCAACAAGAGCCATGAGCACATCAATTCGGAGACTTTCATCAAAGACATAGAGAAAGCAATCATTAAAAACGGAAGTGTCCGGCTTGTACAAGCCGGGGAAAAACGGCAGGAATTACGTACCGAACGGGACGAACAAAACCAAGGTTATACTTCGCCGGAGACAGCTAAAAAATGGGGACTGGAATTGGGTGCCGATTTCATGTTGCAAGGAACCATCAATAGCATCGTCGACAGCTACAAAAAAGAACAGGTTGTCTATTATCAGGTAGATCTGGAACTGACCAACCTGGAAACGAACGAAGTGGTTTGGATGGGAGATAAGAAAATCAAAAAACAAGTTAGCGACAGAGCCCTGTAAGAGAAAGGCCACCCAGATATTAATTTTAGATTTGCGGTTTTCGATCGGTCACTTACGTACAGTTAGCTGTAACGTTATACATCGTAAGTCGCAAATCAAAAACTCTAAATAATGAAATTCCGGTTTTGTATCGTCCTATTCCTTTGTTGGATCGTTTCAAGTTGTGCCACCTGGTATCAACGCACAGCCGCATTTCAGGATGCTGTAAGTAAAGGCGAGTTCGAGCAAGCTGAAAAACTCCTGCAAAAGGATAAAAAACAAGCCCGGGATAAAAACAAAATACTGTATTACCTGAATCAAGGTTATGTCGAATTTATGTTAGGCCATTACGAAAAGAGTAATCAAGCTTTCGAAATCGCCGAACAGCTGACCGAAGACCAACAACGTAATCTGCTGACAGAAGCTGCTGTATTGATCTCGAATCCGGAAATCCGTCCTTATCGCCCGGAAGATTTCGAAGTGATCATGATTAACTTTTACAAGGCTCTGAACTACCTTCAGTTGAATAATATGGAAGATGCTTTGGTAGAAGTACGTAAAATCAATATTCGTCTACAGCAATTAAATGACAAATACCCGGATCATAAAAACCGTTATCAACGGGATGCATTTGCCCAATTACTGATGGGCTTGATATACGATGCTGCAGGAGATTACAATAATGCTTTCATCGCCTACCGGAATGCTTATAACACCTATCAAACCGACTATTTAAAAAATTTCGGGTTAGCTGCTCCCGAACAATTAAAAAAAGACTTGCTGCGTACAGCCTATCAATCGGGACTCACCCAAGAGTTAGCCGGGTATGAAAAAGAATTCCAACAGAAATATACCCCGGCTCCGCTCCCGGCCAACGGACAATTAGTATTTTTTTGGCTGAACGGTTTCGGGCCGGTCAAAGCAGAATGGGGAATTACTTTTACCAAAATCGATAAAGGAGACGGGGTTATCGTATTTCACAACGAAGAACTCGGTTTGACCTTTCCTTTCTTCTGGGGAAACGGATATAGTGAAAACGACCGCAATTCCCTGGCGAACATCGATGTAGTCCGGGTCGTATTCCCGAAATATGTCGAACGCCCGCGTCCTTTCACCCAAGGAGTTATCAGCTATGACGGGAAGAACTATACTTTACAAATGGCCGAAGACATCAATCAAATCGCCTTCAAAACGCTGCACGACCGCATGTTGAGGGAATTATCCAATTCGCTGTTGCGGGTAGGCATTAAACAAGGCTTGAAATATGCAGCCTCCAAACAAAATGAATGGCTCGGTCTGGCCGTCAGCCTGACCAATGCAATTACAGAGAAGGCAGATACCCGCAACTGGCAAACCCTTCCCTACTCGATTTCTTATGCCCGTGTTCCTCTACAAGCCAGTGAAAACAATATCGAATTAAAGTTCTCAGGCAATCATCCCGGAACCCAGGATCTGCAAAAACTGACCATTCCTGCCAATGGTAAACGAACCCGCTTTTTCGTCTATACCACGCTATAAGGATAAATCAGAAATGCGATCCGGCCAATTTTTTGCGAATCGGCTAATCCCCGGTAAAAATTAGCGGACCTACGATTCTGATAGTAAAATCCAGTCAGAGAAACATAGGTCCGCCAATTTAAGTAGTATGAAGAAGATTAATGCACATCTTCTACAAAATGCTTGTAGAATAACGGAATAGTACGAATGCCGTTAAAGAACTGCTCTAACGGATAATTCTCATTAGGTGAATGGATAGCATCGGCTCCCAGTCCGAAGCCCATCAAAATAGATTTGATTCCCAGCACTTCTTCAAAAGTAGCGATAATTGGAATACTACCTCCCGAGCGCACCGGTATCGGTTGCTTTCCATAAACTTCTTCATATGCTTTTTCTGCAGCTTTATATGCAGGTAAATCTATCGGACAAACATAAGATGGTCCGCCATGCAGATAGCTTACTTTCACTTTCACATATTCCGGAGCAATGGATTCGAAATATTCCTGGAACAATTTAGCAATTTTATCGTGTTTTTGATTGGGAACCAAACGGCAACTGATTTTTGCATGGGCCACAGAAGGCAGTACTGTTTTTGCCCCTTCTCCGGTATAACCTCCCCAAATACCACATACATCGAATGTGGGACGAATACCGGTTCGCTCGTTGGTAGAGAATCCTTCTTCGCCATGTACGGCTTTTATACCTAAAGATTTTTGGTAAGCTTCCAGATTAAACGGAGCTTTGGCCATTTTGGCCCGCTCATCTGCACTGACTTCCAATACGTCGTCATAAAATCCGGGAATAGTGATATGTCCTTTGTCATCGATCATATCTCCGATCATCTTACACAATACATTGATCGGATTTGCCACAGCACCTCCGAAAATACCGGAATGTAAATCAGCATTCGGGCCGACCATTTCCACCTCCCAATAGGCCAAACCTCTCAAACCGGTAGTAATAGAAGGAACGTCGGGAGCTATCATACTGGTATCGGAAACCAGAATAACATCGGCTTTCAGCATCTCCTTGTGATCCCGGCAGAATTTCGGCAAGCTCGGAGAACCGATTTCTTCTTCACCTTCCAGCATAAATTTCACATTACACTTGAGATTACCGGTTTTCACCATATATTCGAAAGCTTTAGCATGCATAAACGATTGGCCTTTATCATCGTCTGCACCACGAGCCCAGATCTTTCCGTCTTTGATCACGGGTTCAAAAGGCTGCGTATGCCACAATTCCACCGGATCGACAGGCATAACGTCCATATGTCCGTATACCAATACAGTCGGCAGAGACGGATCGATGATTTTTTCGCCATAAGTAACCGGATTTCCTTCGGTCTCATAAACTTCGGCTTTATCGGCACCGGCCGCCAGTAAAAGGGATTTCCATTTTTCTGCACAACGATACATATCGGGCTTGTGTTCTACCTCAGATGAGATAGAAGGAATACGTATCAACTCGAACAGCTCATTCAGAAACCGCTCCTTATTCTCCTCGATGTATTGGTTTAATTTTTCCATAGTTAGGTTGAAAATTGAAATTAAATAATTAGAAATTCTTCACAAACGGTATAAAGATAAGAAGAAAAGCTAAAAAGTAAAAGGTAAAAGGCAAAAAAGGCATTTCCCTTTACAGACTAAATTATTTTCAATTTTCAATTTCTAATATTCAATTAATTACTTACTTTTGTTGCGAAATAGCTCACAAGTGAGTTGGGTAATAATATCTGAAATTCGATTTTACAGCGTCTTAAAACATAAATATTGAAACGGCTAAATTATGTCAGATCTTTCCGAAGTTAAGATTTTTTCCGGGGAAAACAGCAAGTATATTGCTGAGAAAATTGCTAAATCGTTGAATTTAGATCTCGGACAAAAGACTTTATTACATTTCAGTGACGGAGAATTTGCGACTTCTTACGATGAAACAGTTCGTGGTGATCATGTTTTTATCGTACAATCCACTTTCCCGCCTAGTGATAACCTCATGGAGTTATTAATGATGATCGATGCGGCTAAACGTGCTTCTGCCTATAAAGTAGTAGCTGTCATTCCGTATTTCGGTTTTGCACGTCAGGACAGAAAAGACCGTCCGCGGGTAGCTATCGGTGCTAAGTTAGTAGCCAATTTGTTATGTGCTGCTGGGGTCGACCGGATCATGACGATGGACTTACACGCAGATCAGATTCAGGGATTCTTCGATATTCCGGTAGACCATTTGTATGGTTCCACGGTACTTGCTCCCTATATCCGTTCTCTGAAACTCGAGAATCTGGCTATTGCTTCACCGGATATCGGCGGATCTAAACGTGCTAATTCATGGGCAAAATTCTTCGATTCAGGGTTAGTGATCTGTCACAAAACCAGAGAAAGACCGAATGAAGTGGCCGACATGAAAGTAATCGGAGATGTAGAAGGTAAGAATGTAGTGATCGTAGACGATATGATCGATACTGCCGGAACTATCTGTAAGGCTTCCAGTATCCTGAAAGAGAAAGGTGCTTTATCGGTAAGAGCCGTAGCTACTCACGCCGTACTTTCGGGAAAAGCCTATGAGAATATCGAAAAATCAGCTTTAGACGAAGTTATATTTACGGATTCTATTCCTTTACACCAGGAATGCAGTAAAATCAAAGTGATTTCTGTTGCCGACATGTTTGCAGAAACAATCCGGAATGTCGTTGAACACCGTTCTATCAGTGATCACTTTATTATGTAGTCTTTACCTGATCGGATATAAAAAGCGAAGCATGGTCTTCGCTTTTTTTTGTAACCTGGCTCATGGAATACCGTAACATAACGAAACGTTTTTTACTTAACCACACCCATAAATGATACCCGATTTAACTTCCCAGGAAACCAAACAGTTATTAGCATTTCAAACTAATGAAATCACCGAACACCATATCTACCATCAATTATCACTTTTACAAAAAAATGAAAATAACCGCCGGATATTAACCGAGCTAGCGGCGGAAGAATCAGGACATTACCAGCTCCTGAAAACATATACCCAAAAGGAAGTAGGGCCTAAAAAAGGCAAAGTTCGTTTCTATGTTTGGCTTGCCCGTTTATTCGGGCTTACTTTCAGTATCAAACTGATGGAAAATAATGAGAAATATGCTCAGGAAGCCTACCGCCAAACTCATTTGGAAGATTTACAAAAAATTGCCCGGGATGAAGAAATTCATGAATCGAGATTAATCGAGCTTATCGATGAAGAAGGGCTGAATTATATGAGTTCTGTCGTTTTAGGACTGAACGATGCGCTGGTAGAATTTACCGGAGCCCTGGCCGGCTATACTTTTGCCCTTCAACATGCCAAACTGGTAGCCCTGACAGGCGCTATTACCGGCATTGCAGCAGCTCTTTCCATGGCTGCCTCGGAATATCTCTCTACCCGAACTGAAAACGATGTTCACAAAAATGCACTAAAAGCCGCCGTATACACCGGAATCGCTTATGTTATCACTGTCGTTGTCCTGATTTTGCCTTTCGTCCTCCTGTCCAATGTATATTGGGGGCTGGGCGTCTGTCTGTTCGGAGCATTAGTGATTATAGCTATTTTCAATTACTATTATTCCATTGTCAAAACAGAAAGCTTCCGGCATCGCTTTACTGAAATGGCAATAATCAGTATAGGCATAGCAGCGATCAGTTTCCTAATCGGCTATGCACTTCGGGTTTTTACAGGTATAGAGTTGTAAGCCCGGTTTATCTGACAGGATATACCCAGGTCAGTTCTTTTCCGGGTTCTCTCACAATCCGGTTCAGAGCCACTTGTGCCTCTTTACGAGTTTCATAGCCATCATAAGTGACCATGCTCATATTATAAAAAGGAACAATCCGGGAGTCGTAACCTTCCTGGATTAATTTAGCCTGTAAACGTTCAGCATTCTCCGGAATTTTAAAACATCCGGCCACCAGATAATAATTCACCTGTTTCACAACAGGTTTCGGTTCTTCTTTAGGAGGAGCCACCGGTTCCGGTTTTGCCACTTCAACAACTTCTACTTTCTGTGTCGTCAATTCTTCTTTTACCTTTTTATCCTTACAGGAAAAAAGACACAACAAAGAAAGGGCTAGTAAAATAACAGTAATTTTCATCGTGCTGTAATTAATTTCTATCACTATTACGCTTTATCGGCGTTAAAGATAACATTATAAAATAATTTTAACAAATCTATGAGGTTATATTGCTTCTACTATTCGTTTACGGAAAATCCATAAACCCAGAAAGCACAAAAAACCATTCACCAATAAAATTTCAAAACCGAAACAATAGCCCCAAAACCATTGTTCTGAAAAATGATCGAGGACATAAGAAATCAGGGGTGACAGCAAACATATCCAAGGCAGAAATTTTCCTTTTACCTGATATTCGGTCATCAGCCCAAAAGTAAACAACCCTAAAATCGGCCCATACGTATAACCGACAGCTTTCAATACCGCATTGACGACACTGGTATTATTCAATTCCCGAAAAAGAATTACTACGATACACATCAATAGTGAAAAAGCCAGATGTACTCCTATTCTCCGGCGTTTTTGCAAAGGATCCTTTGGATCGATCTTCAAAAAATCGATACTGAAGGAAGTGGTTAAAGAGGTCAGGGAAGAATCTACAGAAGAGTAAGCAGCTGCCGTTATGCCCAGCAAGAAAAATAAACCGGTGGTTACCCCGAAATAGTTCATCGATAAAAAAGCAAAAACATCGTCCGATTTTCCGGGAAGTTCTACGATTTTCATCTCCGCATATTTATATAATAAAGCTCCCAACGCGAGAAATAAAACATTCGTAAGTAAAAACAGAAAAGAAAAAGAATACATATTGATCCGGCAGTCTCTCAGTGAACGACAGGTCAAGCTCTTTTGCATCATATTTTGGTCCAATCCATTAATAGCAACCGTAATCGCTATTCCGGCCAGAAACTGTTTCAGGCTATTGTGGGAAGAACGCCAGTCCCAATCAAAGATACGGGCATAAGAACTCTCCCGAATAGAACCGGCCATCGTACTAAAATTCAGATCCAGCTCCTGACAAATGACGGCAATAGTCAAAACCACCGAAATCAGCATAAAAACCGTTTGTAAGGTATCCGTCCAAACAATCGTTTTTATACCACCCCGAAAAGTGTATATCCACACTAATCCTAAGGTAATAAATACCGTCAAAGCAAATGGAATTCCCAGACTGTCGAATAAAGCCAATTGCAATACTCCAACCACTAAGAACAAACGAAACGAAGCGCCGACCAACTGAGATAAAATAAAGAAAAACGATCCGGTCAAACGGGCTTTTTCACCGAAACGGATACCCAGCCAGGAATAAATGGACACCAAATTCAACTTGTAAAATAAAGGTAATAAAACCAAGGCAATCACCACATATCCGATGCAATTTCCCATTACGACGGGCAAATAAGTCCAATTGCTATTCCCGACTTCGCCCGGTATGGAGATAAACGTTACTCCTGAAAGGGAGGTCCCGATCATCCCAAAAGCCACCAAATACCAGGGGGAAGTCCGATTAGCCGTAAAAAAAGTCTCATTATCCGATTTCCGGGAAGTAAAATAACTGATCAAAATCAGTATCCCGAAATAAGCAAGCAAAATAAATAGCACTAAACCCGACGACATATCCTTGTTTTAAGCCCATTACCGTACGAAAGTAATTATTTTTTTATACATTTGCTAAAGAACCCTAATTCCCTTTCCGATGCGGCTACTTTTTTTCTGTCTATTCGCTTGTCTCCTATTCAATTGCGGGCACCCAACCGTCCCCCGAAATATAGATGTTACCCGTATTTCTAAAAGCGACTTGCAGAAAGTCCGGTCTTTCGATCCAACCCAACTCATCGACAGTTGTACCTACATCCCTTTAGAAACCTCGGATCGGATTTTAATCGGCAGAGTAAAACAGCTGAAAATCACCGATAAATATATTTTCCTGGTAAATTCGGAAAACGATTCCCTCTATGTTTTCAACCGTCAGGGGAAATTTCTGAATACCATCGGTACCCGGGGCAGAGGCCCACGGGAATATCGTTCTATTCAATCTTATTGTTTTCCGCCTCAGGCAGACACAGTGATTATTTTCGATTCGGATAAGCTCTTATTTTATACGCCCACAAACCGATTCATCCGGAGTGTCGATCTGGTACCCCAACTACATCGGGATACCGATATCATCCGTAGTATAAACTCGATCGATTTTGCCGAACCGGGGAAATTACTTTTCAAATACGACCTGATGTATCGATGTAACGTATTTTATTCCACTTATAATTACAATACCGATGAACTCAAAGATATCGGATATGTCCCGCTCTCACTCGATTTAGGCAATACTCTTAACCGGGTAAACCTCGATTTTTTTGAAACGGCACCCTATAAACAAGAATTGAGTTGTGCCATACTCTATAACGATACGATCTTCCAATACCGGCAAGATTCTTTATCTCCCCGTTTCATTATCAATGCATTAAAAGACAAAGTTATTCCGGACCGGATTCTCCGGCAACTGAACGGTTCGGATCCCATGAAAGCAGGCAGTCTTTTGGTCAGCTCCGGTATCTTTATCAAAAATATATACGAATCGGATTCTTATTTTTTCATTTTATACAATGGCTCCGAACCTCAGGAACTGATCTGGAATAAAACGACACACCAAGGTATACTCGTCGAACTAAACGATAACTTTCGCGGTCACACTTATGCTCCGATGGCTGTTTCCGCCTTAGCAGTATTGAACGACGACGAAAAATACTATGATCCCAACAACGGAAATCGATATTTACCGGTCTCCCGACAAAAGCAAACCTTACAATTCCGACTGAAAGAAGAAGATAACCCTGTCATCGTCATTTATCACCTGAAACCACAATTCTAACCTCATGCAAATCATTATCCTTCCGGCTTATTATCGTTGACCGTCTGTCATCCGGCTACTGTCCGGGATAAAGATCTCCTGTATACCACGACCGGCAAGACTTACAGGAAATCAAACATTTCAAGCCGGAACAGCTTACCGGCAGCATTATCTGCATGACTTTAGAAACTTCTGTCATTTTATGTTCCGCCACAACTTTATCCTTTACTTTTTAGCTTTTACCTTTTAGCTTTTACCTTTTACTTTATATCTTTGTGCCTCAAAATGAAATCATAAACAATCTATATTATCATGGAATACAACTTTAAGGAGGTAGAGAAAAAGTGGCAGAGCTACTGGAAAGAAAATCAGACTTACAAAGTCGACGTCGATCCGTCCAAACCGAAATTTTATGTACTGGATATGTTCCCTTATCCTTCCGGAGCCGGTTTGCACGTCGGCCACCCACTCGGCTACATCGCATCCGACATTTATTCCAGATATAAACGTCTGAAAGGATTCAATGTGTTGCATCCGATGGGATTCGATGCATATGGTTTGCCAGCCGAACAATATGCCATCCAAACAGGACAACATCCGGCCATTACAACAGAGAAAAATATTGCCCGCTATCGGGAACAACTCGATAAAATCGGTTTTTCTTTCGACTGGGACCGGGAAGTGAGAACTTGCGATCCGAAATATTATAAATGGACACAATGGGCATTTATCCAAATGTTCAACCATTGGTTCAATAAAGATACTCAAAAAGCCGAACCGATCGCCAAACTGGTAGAAACCTTTGAAAAAGAAGGGAACGCAAATATCAATGCAGCCAACTCGGATACCCCGATCTTCACGGCCGAAGCCTGGAAAGCCATGGATATCCGGGAACAACAGCGTGTATTGTTGAATTACCGGATCGCTTATCTGGCCGATACGATGGTGAACTGGTGTCCTCAGCTGGGAACTGTGTTAGCCAATGATGAAGTCAAAGAAGGACTCTCGGTGAGAGGTGGTTTCCCGGTCGTACAAAAGAATATGCGACAGTGGTCTTTACGGGTTTCTGCCTACGCACAGCGTTTGCTGGACGGATTGAACCACCTGGAATGGTCCGATTCGCTGAAAGATATCCAACGCAACTGGATCGGACGTTCGCAGGGAGCCGATGTGATTTTCGATGTAAAAGACTCGGATATACAATTGAAGATCTTTACAACCCGTCCCGATACGATCTATGGGGTGAGCTTTATGGTACTGGCACCGGAAAGCGATTATGTCAGGCAACTGACCACCCCCGATCAGGAAAAAGCAGTAGCTGAATACCTTGACTATGTAGCTAAACGTACCGAACGCGAACGCCAAAGCGAGATCAAAACCGTGACCGGCGTATTCACCGGTTCTTATGCGATGAATCCGTTTACCAACGAAGCGATTCCGGTATGGATCAGTGAGTATGTATTGGCAGGCTACGGAACGGGAGCTATCATGGCCGTACCGGCCCACGACAGCCGTGACTACGCTTTTGCACGTAAGTTCAATCTGCCGGTCATCCCGGTTATCGATAACGGCCAGCCTATCGATCTCAGCAAGAGTTCGTATGATGCCAAAGAAGGGAAGATGATCAACAGTGGACTGATCGACGGCATGGAAGTAAAAGAAGCTATCGCTTTCATCGCCGAAGAAGTGGAGAAACGGGGGATCGGGAAGAGCAAGATCAATTACCGCCTACGGGATGCCATTTTCAGTCGTCAACGGTATTGGGGCGAACCGTTTCCTGTATACTACAAAGACAGTATGCCCTATATGATAGATGAGGCAGAATTACCTTTGGAATTACCTGAAATCGATAAATATCTGCCCACGGAAAACGGAGAACCTCCTCTCGGCCGGGCTAAAAACTGGACCACGAAAGAAGGATATCCGATCGAGTTGAATACCATGCCGGGATTTGCGGGATCATCGGCTTATTACCTCCGCTATATGGACCCGCACAACGATAAAGCATTGGTCAGCCATGAAGCAGATGCGTACTGGCGTAATGTCGATCTGTATCTGGGAGGAGCAGAACACGCAACAGGGCACTTGATTTATTCCCGTTTCTGGAATATGTTTTTATATGACTTAGGAGTAGTTTGTGAACCGGAACCTTTCAAGAAACTGATCAATCAGGGAATGATACAAGGGCGTTCGAATTTCGTATACCGCATCGTAGGGACCAATACCTATGTATCTGCCGGTTTGAAAAGTCAATACGAAACAACCGAGATCCATGTAGATGTCAACATCGTCAAGAACGACATTTTGGACACAGAAGCCTTCAGAAAATGGATGCCTGATTATGCCGATGCCGAATTTATTCTCGAAGACGGTAAATACATCTGTGGCTGGGCCGTTGAAAAAATGTCGAAATCTATGTTCAACGTAGTCAATCCGGACGATATCATCGAACAATTCGGAGCCGATACTTTACGACTTTACGAAATGTTTCTGGGACCGCTTGAAGCACACAAACCCTGGGATACACAAGGCATCGACGGCGTATATAAATTCTTACGTAAATTCTGGCGTTTGTTCCTGAACGGAGAAGAATTCTCTGTCAGTGACGAAGTACCGACCAAAGAAGAATTAAAAGTACTTCATAAAACCTTGAAAAAAATCGAATTCGATATCGAAAATTTTTCTTTCAATACTTCTATTCCGGCTTTTATGATTTGTACCAACGAATTGGCTGCACTGAAATGCAATAAACGGGCTATTCTCGAACCCCTGGTCGTTGCTATAGCACCCTATGCTCCTCATATTGCTGAAGAATTGTGGCATTTGTTGGGACATGCCGAAAGCGTAACCGGAGCAACTTTCCCTCAATGGGAAGAAAAATACCTGGTGGAAGATAGCTTTGAATATCCGGTTTCTTTCAACGGTAAAGTACGTTTCAAACTGAATATGCCGTTGACTGCAACCCAGGCAGAAATCGAAGCTGCAGTCAAAGCCTCCCCTGAGGCAGGCAAATGGCTTGAAGGAAAAGAAATCCGGAAAATGATTATTGTTCCGAAAAAAATCGTTAATGTCGTGATCGCATAACCGGTGTAATTCTATATTATATAAAGGGAACGGTGTCAATACTGTTCCCTTTTTCTTTCTATTCCGAAATCGGAATAGAAAGAAAAAATAAACTTATGGCCGGGCGGCGGCGACTGTACGATCCTACCGGGCCTCTTCAGATCCCGGATTTTGCCGCTTAGCAGTCGGGACGATCAATAATATACTTCCTGTACCGATAGCTCCCAATATCAACAAAAGAACACGTATTTTGAAATCTTCAAGGATAAGAAAAGCAGAAATACTGATCATGATCCACATACAGGCAATCGAAATGAATTTACCGGTTAAACTCATCCCTTGCCGGGATTCGTAACGGCGGATATATTTTCCAAGGGGGGAACGATGTAAACGATCATGCAATCGCTTCGAACTTTTATAAAATAACCAGGAACTCAATAAAATAAAAGGGGTAGTGGGTAATCCAGGCACGAATATTCCGATTATTCCCAAGATTACAGAAAGGACACCTATGGTAATGAACAAAAATTTTTTCATCGAATTTTCCTGTTAAGAAGTAAATATTGCTTTTACACTTTCGGTATACTGCTGTAAGCGGGTAGACTTTTTAATCCGTTTCAATAACTTCCGGTCAGTTTCAGGCAAAAAATATTCCCACAAGGTCTTCATCTTCACCAGCAATTGAGTTTCTCCTTGAAGTACCTGGGAATAGGCTGAAAAAAGCTCTTCATGGAAGGCAAAATATATTGACATACGTTGTTCGGGCAAAAAAGTTTCATTTCCTTTAAATTCCTTAGCCAACAAAGGCGAAGACAACAATCCACGACCGATAAAAACGCCCTTCAGCAGAGGAAACCGAGTCAGAATTTGTCGGATATCCGACAAAGATTCAATATCACCATTGTAGTAAAGCGGATGCTGGCAAAGCTCATAGAAACCCTGAAATGCTTCTAAATCCGGATGGCCTTTATATTGTTGTTTGCCGGTTCGGGCATGAAGAGCGATGCGGCTAAGGCGAAGAGCATTCAACAATTCAACCAACACCATGCATTCGCTCGCATTTTCCCAACCCAACCGCATTTTCAACGAAAACTGAATTTCCGGATACTCTGCAATGGGAGCCAGTACCTCCGCTACCTGTGCGGGATAAAGTAACATTCCAGCCCCTTTATGCTTACCGGCAATCATCGGGAAAGGACAACCCAGATTAATATCGATCTGCCTGTATCCCTTCCCTCCCACTGCATCGGTCAACAAACGAAATTCATCGGCACTACCGGGAAGAATCTGAGGAATCAAGTCAGCAACCGTATTCGTTTCAGGTTCTATATCCCGGAGATCACGCTTGCGAAGAGCCCCTTTTTCTACCCGGATAAAAGGGGTATAGTACACCTCCACCCCACCGAAATAGTGAGCGAAAGCATTTCTATAAATCCGGTCTGTATAACCCTGTAGAGGAGAAAAATGAATAGAATACCTATCGGAATCCATAAAATCAATTTCGTTTGCAACAAAGGTAATATCCAAACACCGAAAAAATAACAGTAAACCACTAAAAGTCCTGTTTTATTTATAGAAATGATTTAAACCTCTTATTTTCGTGAAATTTTCTTTAGCAGCAGGATAGCGAAAGCCAGATAATTCCAAGATGTCCGGCTGGAAACAGTAGTGTCAAACCGGTTTAGAACCGTTCTGAAGCTATCCACCCAGGCGTCGGTCCGCTCTATGTAATACCTTTCGGCATACAGTTCGTCGTCCACCAGAATATCATCGGCGTTGTCCCTTCGTTTATTGGCACGGATGTTCGTGATGACTTCCTTCTTTCTCAATACGTTGCGCAGGACATGTCCAATTCAGTACGGTAGTTGTCAAGTAGCTGAATCCATACGGATTTCCATTTGCCGCCCTTGCTCCATTCCCTGTAATGATGGTAACAGTCCCGTATGTCAGTACCTTGACGCTAAACAAGGCCTCTACCGGAAAAAGCGACCATTGGCAGCCTGTCTTGAGTTTGTACAAAATGGCGTTTGCCACCTCAATAAGGCAACTTTGAGTGACATAACCATGTTTTGCTGTGGAAAGCCAGAGCAATATTTGGTCACCTATAATATAAAGAACATTTCTATTTGTACGCTGTATTTTAATATCTTAATGCATTTTTAAGAAACTAACATA
Source organism: Odoribacter sp. N15.MGS-14 (assembly GCF_000980245.1). Lineage (NCBI taxonomy): Bacteria > Pseudomonadati > Bacteroidota > Bacteroidia > Bacteroidales > Odoribacteraceae > Odoribacter > Odoribacter sp. N15.MGS-14. The sequence continues at coordinate 140,750 of NZ_LARE01000011.1, read as the reverse complement.
AGTTCAAATCACTTCAATAAATGAACAATAGATAATCAATAAGTAAATGTTTGAAAAGTGTAAGGAAAAACTTTTCAAATTACTGGCATTCATCCATCTTTTGCGGAATCAGGCGGTGACGTTTGGAAAACGGAAAGAACAGGTTGTCTGTATGAATTTTAAAATTTTAATGTTAAAAAATAATTTGAATATGGGATATTGCATGTATTATACATATATTTGTGGGCATATAAAATATGATATATACATGTATATTACAAAATAATTAAAAATTGTATGCAAAATCAAATTGATACTTTAAGGCAATTAAACTACGAATTGATTAAAAACCTGGGGTTGTTCAGGCAGCGGGCAGGGCTTTCCTTCGGACAACGTCACACACTATACCATATCAATGCCCATCAAGGACTGTCTATTCAGGAACTGGCAGAGCTTTTACAGGTGGATCACTCCACGATGAGCCGGAATGTCAAAAAGCTGATGCAGGCGGATTTGGTGGAAACATTTCAGGACGATGCCGACAAAAGGCGTAAGATGATTGCCTTGTCTGCAGTAGGCCGGCAAGTGTTGGACGAAGCGACGGAATCCATCAACCTCACCATTTCCAATGCTCTGCAATCACTTGATGAAGATGAAATAGAGAATGTCATTACAAATCTCAGAAAATACAGCAAAGCCCTGGAAGGGGTTCGTTGACAATGTTTTAAATTCGAAAACAGACAAAATATGGAAAAAGGAACATTGGTGCTGACACGGAGTGATATTCAGAATGCCCTTTCTTTGGCAGAATACTTACCTGTCATTGAAGAGGCACATGCGTTGCATGCACAAGGGAAGGTGTATGCGCCGGATTTACTACATGCGGATGTCAGGAACGGAGAATTTCATTTGAAGACAGGCGGAATATGTTATGGGAATGAAGAATATTATGGGGTAAAGATAAACGGAGGCTTTCCTAGAAATATGGAAAATTACGGTTTGCCCAACATTTTGGGGATTATCTATATATGCGATGCCCGGAACGGAAGTCCTATAGCCATCATGGATTCTGTAACTATCAGCAAATGGCGGACCGGGGCGGCGACAGCCGTGGCAGCCAAATACCTTGCTCCTGAAGGGAGGGTTCAATTAGGCGTATTCGGTTATGGCACACAAGCGGAAATCCAGGCGAAGGCCTTGTCATTGGTGAGACCCATTGAGATAATCCGGGTAAGCGGAAGAAACATGAGAAAAGCAGAATCGTTTTCAGTCAGGCTGCAAAAAGAACTCGGCATACCGGTAATTTGCTGTTCCGGGGAAGAGGCAGCCCGGTGCAGCAACCTTATCGCGACGGCCACTCCGGCACACAAGTATTATATCCGCAAAGAATGGATACAGCCGGGATGTTTCATTGCCGCAATCGGAGCGGACAGTCCCGGCAAGCAGGAACTGGATCCGCAATTGGTCGCTTCTTCCGTCGTTGTCACCGACATTAGGGTGCAGGCATGCCGGGTGGGGGAATCACAACACGCCATATCCCAGGGGCTGATGGGTAAGGAGTCCATCTATGCAGAATTGGGGGAAATCGTCACAGGCCGGAAAATATGCCCCGCCTCTCCCGAATCAATCATTATCTATGATTCTACAGGCACAGCACTCCAGGACATCAGCGTCGGAGTGGCAATCGTTAAAAAATTGAAGTCAAAGCACTGTAACAGAATCTGTTTTTAGAAAAAAAACGCTTGTTTTTTCTGGACAATAATTCCAATTTTCCGTGTCCTGAACAACACTTTTTCCGATACTTTTCTGTTTCTGTTATCTATTAATTTTTAATTGTTTATATGATTTGTGATTTTTAGGTTTCAACAATTGATTCCGTTCGTTTTCAAGGTCTGCCGTATCCAGAAAAAACGAGCGTTTTAAATTGTCGTTAAACCTTAAAAACTCATGAAAAAGAAACAACTTTACGGACGGGGAGTCCCTATGCTCTGCATAGCCTGCCAACTCACAGTGGCTCCTCTGTTTTTTTCAAGTCGTGTGCAGGCAGTCCCGGTCGCTCCGACCCTCCTGACGACCGCACAAACACAAGAGATGAGGACAATCAAAGGGATTGTCAGAGATGTCAACAACCAGCCATTGCCCGGAGCGACCATCCGGATTAAGGGTACCTCTACAGGCGTGGTGTCGGATGTGGACGGGAATTATACCATTACCGTACCCGATGACCCGAATACTACCCTGCTCGTGTCGTTTGTCGGCATGAAACCCCAGGAGCAGAAAATTGGCAAATCGACGGCACTGAATTTCATCCTCGAAGAGGATGCCACCGTCTTGGATCAGGTGGTGGTGAACGGAGTATTTGAACGTAAGGCTAACACTTTCACCGGTTCGGTGAGGACTATCGGGAAAGATGACCTAAAGCGCGTGGGGAACTCTAATGTGTTGCAGTCGTTGAAGAACCTGGATCCTTCCATCATGTTTTTCGACAACATGTCTTTAGGTTCGGATCCGAACGCTATGCCTGAAATGGTGTTACGCGGCAAGTCCTCCATTAATATGGAAGATGTGGATCTGAAGGCGACCTACCAGAACGACCCGAATGCGCCTTTGTTCGTGCTGGACGGTTTCGAGACCTCCCTCCAGAAAATCATGGACCTTGATATGGATAGGGTGGAAAGTTTGACCATTCTGAAAGATGCCTCGGCAAAGGCCATTTATGGTTCGAAAGCAGCCAATGGTGTGATTGTCATTGAATTGAAGAAGAATCCGTCCGGAGACTTGCGCGTCACTTACAATGGAAGCATGGAAATCGAGGCTCCGGACCTCAGTTCGTACGATTTGTGCAATGCTGCGGAAAAACTGGAGGTGGAACAGGCTTTCGGGATGTTCAACGATCCGGGAGCCGATTTCGAATCACAGCGCATGATGATTAAAATGTATAACCAACGCCAGTCGGCCGTCAAATCGGGAATCAACACGGATTGGATATCCAAGCCGTTGCGGTTGGGTGTGGGCAACAAGCATAGCCTTTCTGTGGAATTGGGCGACAAGGCATTACAGGCCATCGTCGATTTGTCTTACCAGAACATCAAGGGGGTTATGAAAGGTTCGGATCGTACAAACATCTCCGGAGCAATCTCCCTGTTGTACAGGCATCAGAATTTTCTGTTCAGAAACCAGTTGACTATCACTTCCAACGAAGCGCACGACTCCAAGTACGGGACTTTCGATGAATACACCAAACTCAACCCTTATTACACACCCTACGATCAATACGGTCATTTGACCGACAACATCGTCCCTTCTTTGGATCCGGGAAACAGTGTCACGGTGAATGCATGGTATGAGGATATTGAATTTGAGGCGAATCCCCTGTACAATGCACAGTTGAACACACTCTTACAGGACAAATACGTCGACATCACCAATAATTTCGAACTACAATGGTTTGTCATGACCGGCCTGAAGGCTACAGCCCGTTTCGGACTTACAGAACAACGCAGCAGGAGCGACGAGTTTTATCCGTCGGATCATCTGAAATTTGCCTCCTACAGTACCGACCGTCTGACGGAAAAGGGGAGCTACGACCTGGAAAACGGCGAACAACATTCCTTGAGCGGTAAATTCGACGTACAATATAACAAGAATTTCCTGAGTGTGCATGACATTTTTGTCAATGCAGGTTTTGATCTGTCGCGCAAACAGTCTTCCACCAATCTGCAACAGGCAGAAGGCTTTCCGAGCGACAAGATGACCGACATTATCTTTGCCCGGCAATATCTGAAAGATGCCAAGCCCAAAGGGACGGAGGAGACTGTAAAGGATTTCGGTTATTATCTGTCGGCAAACTATTCCTATGACAATCGTCTGAACTTCGACGCCACTTTCCGTCAGAGCGCATCCAGCATGTACGGAGCCAACAGTCGTTGGGGGAAATTCTGGAGTGTGGGAGGAAGCTGGAACATACACAACGAGAGCTGGATGGAAGGTTCCAACATCACCCAACTGCGTCTGAGGGCGACGACAGGCTCGACCGGTTCCCAAAGCTCGGCAGCTTATAACGCATTGGCCTCATACGAATATTTCCTTGACAAGACATACGGAGGCCAGTTGGGAGCGCAATTGCTGAACATGCGCAACGAGGATTTGAAGTGGCAGGAGAAAGTGGAGCAAAACTATGGTTTTGACTTCAATTATAAAAACCGTTATTCGTTTACTTTCGAATACTACCATTCCATTACAAACAATGCGGTGAACCCTCTGAGCCTGGCTCCGTCTACCGGTTTCACCACCGTTCAGGAAAACGTCGGAAAAGTATTGAACCGGGGGTTCGACCTACGTGCCGGAGCGACCGTATGGCAACAGCCGGCAGACCGTTCCTATCTGTCGTTCTCCCTTATGATATCGCGCAACAAAAACATCCTGAAGGAAATATCCGAAGCCATGCGTTCCTATAACGAACAGCAGGAGGAACTGGCCACTGAAGGTAATGTACCTGTCCAGAAATATTACGACGGTGTTTCCATGGATGCCATCTGGGCGATGCCTTCCTTAGGGATAGACCCGGCCAATGGCCGCGAAATCTATATCGCGAAAGACGAGAACGGCAATCCTTACCGGACCTATACTTACGATGCGGCCCAGCAGGTCATCTGCGGTGATGAACTACCCAAATTCCAGGGGAATGCCGGTGTCAATTTCGAGTACAAAGGATTCGGCATCAATGCTGTACTGACTTATCAGTACGGGGCCAAAATGTATAACCAGACATTGGTTGACAAAGTGGAAAACGCCGACATGAAATATAACGTGGACCGACGCATCTATACCGACCGTTGGCGCAAACCGGGAGATATCGCCTTGTACAAAGCAATCAGCGAAGAAGTGTATGTGTCCGAAAAGCAGCAGTTCGCTTCAGAGAAGACATATCCTACCTCCCGTTTTGTGCAGAAACGGAACGAATTGAAGATATCCTCCCTGCAACTGTCATACGACTTCTTCCGTCATGACTTTGTGAAGAAAATCGGTCTTGAAAGGATTCTGCTGCGGTTCAATGCAAACGACCTTTTCACCTTTTCAAGCATCGACATTGAGTGGGGAACCTCCTATCCTTTCGCCAGAACGTTCAATTTCTCCTTAAATGTGACCTTATAACACCGAGAACCATGAAAAAGAATATCATATATAGTTTGTCATTGTTCCTGCTCCTTTCCCTGTCGGCCTGCAACCAATGGCTGGAAGTGGAGCCTAAAACGGAAATCAAGAGTGACAAGATGTTTGAGAATGAAACCGGCTTCAGAGATGCCCTGATCGGATGCTACATGATGATGGCGGATTCCACCCTTTACGGGCGGGAATCCACTGTCTGCTTTTTTGATGTGCTGGCACAGCAGTATGACATGGCCACGAACAATCCTTACAACAATCTCAAGCAGTACCGTTATGAAAGCTATACCGGGACCATCGACGGTATCTGGCAAAAAACCTACCGCATCATCGCCAACCTGAACGCGCTGCTCGAAGTGAGCGACGAAAAAAAGGCCATCCTGCATCCCACCACTTACGGCATCATCAAAGGAGAAGCCATCGGTCTGCGGGCTTTCCTGCACTTTGAACTGCTGCGCATATTCGGCTGGGGAAATCTGGAGAACCAGCCTTCCAACCTGGACAAGCTTTCCATCCCTTACGTGACGGAGTATAGCAAGGTGCTCACCAAACAATCTACCGTAAAAGAAGTACTGGGATACATTCACCGGGATCTTGCGGAAGCGGATTCACTGCTGAACTACTGGGATTCTTACGGAACTGCAATCAAAGGAGATGACTATGAGATGGATGAGAACGATCTCTTTTTCAAGGAACGGAAGAGCCGTTTCAATTACTATGCGGTCAAAGCAACGGAAGCGCGTGTGTGTATGTGGGAGGGGAAATACAAGGAGGCTCTGGAGGCCATTGAGGAACTGTTCATGAAGAAGCAGGTTATCCCTTGGGTGGATCCTGAATCAAGTGTGCATGTGGAAGAAAAAATGAGGGATTTGTCGTTTACCGCCGAGCACATCTTTTATCTGGAAGTGAACCAGTTATATAAGACACTCCGTCCTTATGTAGAGCAGTACAAGATAAACGCGGACTTTTCCAGCACTGACAATGAAAAGGTGTTCTATACTACCAAGACCAAGGGGGAAAGCCTTTATGAAATCGCCGATGAGACAGGCGTGTCGGATATCCGGTATATGCGGTGGTTTAACAAGACGGAAGCAAAAGCCTGGACTTTTCTGAAATTCTACGAACCGGCAGATTCAGAATCCAGGGCAAAAAACAAGATGCCCTTGATGCGCAAACCGGAGATGTACTATTATGCGGCGGAGTGCTATAACAACCTGAACAATCCCCAAAAGGCAGTCGACGCACTGAACGCCGTGCGGGTGGCCAGAGGCATCCTATATGAGAAAAACCTGCCCGCCTCCTTAAGCAAAGAGGAAATCAGCCGGGAAATACAGAAAGAATGGCAAAAGGAGTTTGCAGGAGAAGGGCAATTGTTCTTCTATTACAAACGATTGGGGCTGAACATTCCCAATGCCTCCTTAGGTGCCGGCGATGCCTTGTTTGTTCTACCCCTGCCCGAAACGGAGGTTGAAATAGGAGGACGTGAAGATTATGGCAATAGTATCAATAAATAACACAAGAACGGTTATGAGAAACTTTATTTTTCAGTTAATCATCATAGCTTCCGCCCTGTTTGCAGGGGTCTCCTGCTCCAAGGAGAAGGTGACGCTGTATACGGAAGCTCCGGGAATCTACTTCAACGGATTCTCCACCACTTATAATTTTACGGAACATCCTGAAAATGTGGAAATCGGATGTGACACTGTCAATATCCCTTTCCTCATTACCGGGAGTGCGATGGATAAAGAGCGTGTGATTAAGGTGAGGCTGTCACCGGAGGATACGATTACAGCCGAGGAGAGTATGTATGAACTCCTGTCGGGGAGTGTCCCCGCAGGAAGTTATCAGGGGCAGTTGCAGGTGAAAATAAACTACAGTCCGTTGCTGGACGATTCCGTCTATGTGACCAGACTGCGGGTGGTGGCCACGGAAGATTTTCCTGTCACGGATTTGAACGGGAGGGTTTTCAGCCTGTATATCACCAATAAAATCGGACGACCGGCCAATTGGAGTCAATTAAATAACTATTTTGGGGAGTATTCCGACTCATGGTACCGTTTCATTTTAGATGCAACCGGGCTTCCCTCCCTCCCCTATTGGTCTCCCAGAGGCAGTGCGGATCCGAACAATCCCGATCCGGAACGCTGGACCATGACCGGTACAGAGGTAAAAGCCTACGCCGCTTTGGTGAAAGAAAAACTGACCGAATACAACAATGAGCATCCCGGCAACCCGTTGAAGCATGAAGACGGAGAATATAAGGGACAGCCGGTCACCATGCCTTAAATCATCACCTAAAAACTCAAAGTCATGAAGATAAAAACATTACTTGTAGCCCTATTGGGAAGCCTGTTCCTGGCTTCCTGTTTCGAGGACGACTCTTCCTTGAACTATAAACTGATGAACCCGATTGTCATCGACCTGGGTGATGAACCGACCACCTATAAAGTTTTCGCATTCGACACCTTGGAGATAAAGCCGATTACTTACAAAGAAGGCGTGCCGGACGCAGATCTCTCATTCAAATGGACCCTGGAAGGCAATACCATTATTCCTAAAGTCATCGATTCCACCATGACCCTGAAATACATGGTCGATGTCAGTGCGCAAAACAATGCCTACAAACTGGTGTATGAAGTGAGGGACAATACCACGGACATCATCCAGGAACAAGTGTTCGATGTGACGGTGATGAGTCCGTTCGGGAGCGGTCTGATCGTGTGTGACACAAAAGACGAGATGACTTCCGATGTGTCGCTGATCATGGCATACAATTTCACCGATAGCTATCACAAAGAACAGGATACGGTGATGCGGAATCTGTTTTCGAGTGTCAATGGTCGGAAAATCAATGGAGTTGCGACAGCCGTCCGTTCTACCACTTATCAGGTCAACCGTTCGCTGACCATCGGGACCGACCACACTTTGGACCGGGTGGACCCTTTCAATTATTCCTATATCGACGGCAACGGCGACATGTTTGTCATCGATCCCGGCCAGTACAATGTGACTACCATTGGCTATGATCCGCAAATAGGGGCAGAACTTCTTGCCATTACCGGCAAAATCTATCCGAGGAGCATGCAACAAGACAACAAGGTGTATTCCTATTATCTTCAGACCAGCGATATGTCCGACTATTACATGGGCATTTTCTACCGTCCGGCCTGGGAAAATGGAATCGGGTTTGACGAGAAAAACGGACGCTTGTTGGAATTTGACAGCGACGACCAGTTGAAAGTGTTCAACAGTGCCAAGCTTCCCGCCGACGCCCCTTTCGATCAAAACAAACTGCAGGGCTTTACCTGCCTGGCCATGTTTTCCGGTGACGACAGCCAGATGCACATCATCCTGAAAGAAAAAGACCCGAAAACAGGGAAGGCCAAGACCAACGGGAAAATCTATTCGTATATAACTTTACGGACTTATGACCCTGAGACTGATAATGGGAAACCATTGAAAATTATCGACCTGAACAGTTTTCCCGAGATTCAGGACGCACGCTTTTTTGAGGGGACGGAAACCCAGAATGTCATTTATTATGCCACTTCCACCAAAATCTATTCCATCAACCTGGCTATCGCCAATCCTCTTGTGACCCTTGAATATACGGCGCCCGAAGGAGAGGAAATCACTTCCATGATGGCATGGAAAGAATATCAGGGAAAAGTGGACTACACCAATCCCAATCCGAACGCGGATGCCGACGATAAGGTGATAGAGGTAAGCAACAACAACCGTATGATTGTATTGTCGACCTACAATCCCTCAAGCCGGGAAGGGTTCGTCAGGACTGTCGCCATCGCCACCCTGGGTACGGGCACTTTGGAGAAGAACCGGGAACTGCACGGCGAGTTCGGAGGATTCGGCCGCATTACAGCCACCAATATACAGAAAGCGTTCTAAAAACACAGAATCATGAGACATACACTATATTTATCAATTCTCGTATTGTCGTTAGTGACGGCATGTACTAAAGAAGCCGATATGAACATAGCAAAAGAGTCGGAACATACTGTCAAGAAGAATCTGTTCCGGGTAACCAGGATAGAAGGACACAATGACCATTGGGGTGATTACATTTGGATTATAAATTACAACAAGGAGCAGATAGAGAGTGCTTTCCACATTGATACAGAGGGGGACACCATTGGCAACTTCGGGATATCCAACAACTCGGATATCAATTATGAAATCGAAGTCAATGATTGGATTCCCAAGATTGACAGCGATTCCATCAGTCGTTTGGACCAATTTCTGAAAAATAAGTACGGGGCAGGGAATTACAGTCTGAAAGACAGCATCCCGCTCGTTGGGAGGGTTTTGTATAGCCAGAAGGTCGATCTGTATGAGGACGGACGGATCAAACGGCAAAGCGTCGTGCATTACACCCCGAGGGAAGATGTGGGTACAGGCGAGGACTTTGACAACTCCTATCTGAAAACTTACAGGACAATCAATACTTATGAATACAATGAAAACAGCAATATCTGCATCAACCGGATTTATCATGATGTTTACGACCCGGAAGACATCCATCAGGAAACTTACGAACGCACCTTGCATAAATACGAAACATTGTATGAAGGCGACAGAATCACTTCCATCCTTTATATGACAGCCCCTGCCGGAGAGAACTGGATTGAACAGGACCGTTATTCCTTCACCTATTCCGGTAATCTGTTGCAATCCGTCAAAAGCAACGGCAGAACCCTTGAATTCACGTACAACGGAACGGTTCCTGCCACCGTCACTGACGGGGAAACACAATATACCTACAAATTCGACGGAAATGGAAATGTGACGGAAATAAACGACGGACAAGGAAATTTCATGAAAATAACCTATGAGTCCGGGCACGGAAATTTCAGTGTCTTCACCCCTGTTATTGACCAAATGTTAGGGAAACCTTTCATCAAGTAAAAAACAGAAAAAGGGATTGCCGGAACATGTTTTGGCAATCCCTATAAATACACTATTTGTTTAACCTAGCAAAATTAATGATTATGAAAACAAATTTGCGAAAAATGATTCTATGGACAATTGCTTTGCTCGCAATCAGTATTATGACGACAAGTTCTGTAAACCCCGGTTATAATGAATTTGGTAATGACATTAATGAATGTTTGGAAGATCCTTGTCCAGAAGGCTATACATGTATGAATTTGCCAGGAAGTTTTTTGTGAGAAGCTCCAGATGGTGAAATTATCGAAGGAGATGGAGATTCTAGTAGTAAAGGTTATAAAGTGCATGATGGTGATTGTAGTTTCAGCGCATCTATAGATGCAGATGGTTATGTGACTATTTTTGGGATTAGAAAATTTGTAGGTCTCAATGCAAAGGGAGTATATAAAAAAACATTTTATGGAGTCAGAAGAGATTGTGAATTGAATGGCACTTTTTTATGTAAACCTCACACTTGTGCAAAATTTTGGTTAGATATGAAATAATAATTTGTGAAGTCGGGAGATTCCCGACTTCAATTATGGTCAAAATGCTATGATTATGTCTAATATAAAATATTGCATTAGGATAGGAATTTTGTTTTTAGCCGGTATTATCGTTTTCGGTTGTAATGAAGACAGACAGAATGAAAAGGATTCCGATATATTTCAAATCAATATTCCTCTGACATCCGGGGATAAACCCTTATTTGCCGATTCGCTGTTTTGTGGGAAAGAAATAGTGCCCCTGGAAACAACTCCGGAATGCCTGATTTCCCAAATTGACAAACTGGAAATTGCGGATGATAAACTGTATCTGTTGGATGACGAACAGGATTTTATATTCATTTTCAGTAGACAAGGAAAATTTATAAACAAAATCGACGATATTGGCAGAGGACCGGAGGAATATTACGAACTGTCTGATTTTCATATTGACGACAGCCTGATATACGTGACAGTAGGGAGCGGAAGAAACAAGGTCATATGCTATGACCTGAACGGTGTTTACCAAAAGTCATTTGCAACAGGATATCCTGCTCAAAGAATTACAACCGATTCGAATTATATCTACGTCTATTATAATTTTTGGAACCGGAACCGATATAATGTGGGGGTATATGACAAAAAAGAAAACAGATTGGTCAAATGTTATAAACAGTTCCCTAAACAACAAGAAGGGGTCGGTAACAATACACGTTGTTGGACAAGTTGTAATAACAAAGTGTATGCATCATTTCGATACGAATATAACATCTATGAATTAACTCCTGACACTTGCCGTATCATTGCAAGCATTGATTATGGGAAAAAATACATGTTTCCCAAAGAATGGCACACCTATTCCTACCAGCAAACCAATAATTATAGGGAAAATACAGGAGGGGTTTTGCATTCTCCTGTTGTGTATGGCTGCTCTTCTCTTTTTATCACCCCAAAGAGGACTGTCTTCAGTTTCGTGCACAATCATCATATCAATTTGTGTATCATTGATAATGAGACAAAGGATTTCCGATTCGGCGTGCCATGGCCTAATAAATATTACTGGAATATTTTTGGAAGTTCGCCTGTTTATATGACTGACGAGTATATGGTAAATTTTACAGAAGCATCATCTATTGTTTCCTACCGGGAACAAAAAGGAAAAATACCTGATTTGGCTCAAGAGTGGGCTCTAAATATTAAGGAGGACGATAACCCTTGTCTTTATTTTTATAAATTGAAGAATTGAGTATGAAAAATACCGAAAAAATAACAGTAAACCGCTAAAAGTCCTGTTTTATTTATAGCTTTGCCTGGTAATCATACCTTTAAAATTCATTTTATGAAATATTTTTTCATGCTATTTGTTTGCCTGACGTTAAGTCATTTCGGTTATACCCAAAATGACGATCGGGGTTATATCGTAAAAGTGGGTGATAAAGCACCCGACATTACTATCACTTATACGGACGGAACCCGGAAAAAGCTATCCGATTTCCGCGGTAAAATCGTCATGTTACAATTTACAGCCAGTTGGTGCGGAGTATGCCGTAAAGAAATGCCTTTCATCGAAAAAGACATTTGGCTGAAACACAAAAATAATCCTCATTTTGCCCTGATCGGTATCGATCTGAAAGAAAACCGGGAACAGACAATACAGTTTGGCAAGGATTTAAAAATCACTTATCCATTGACCTTAGACCCCGAAGGTAAAGCCTTTTACTCCTTTGCTGCCCAGGGAGCCGGAGTCACCCGAAATATCATTATCGATAAACAAGGCAAGATAGTCTTCATGACCCGTCTCTACGATCCGGAAGAATTCGGGAAAATGTGCGAGGTCATCGACCGATTGCTGGATTAACCTTATCTCCAACTGTCATAATTGACCGCCGCTTCAAGGCGATTTTCAAGTGTATCGGATAATTGTGGGAAAAAATCGATGTTTGTGAGCCGTTCTACGGAATCCACAGTCACTGCATAATCCCGCAATTGCCTTTTTTCTTGGGTATTGGGAAGAACAAAAGCAATCATTTGCCGGGCCCCGGGAGCATAAACTACTTTGTAGAAAAAACCGGGAACGGTAACTCCAGTCCGACCGATTTTTCCTTTATTGTCTTTAAAAACAGGACCGGTGACAATATAAATCCGTTCTTTCTCTCCCCAATCCCGAACTTGCTTTTCCAGGCTTTTCCATATTCCCCGGTTAAAAACCGGCAATTGAGGAGAAATATTCGACATCAAAAAGGTTTCCTCCATCGCCTCAGCAGAATGAGTCATATCGGCAGCGGGGCATAAATGTCCGCGATCGTATCCACTTTTAGTGTAATCGGAAGGCTTCGCAGATCCGGAAGGTACTTTTTTATCTTCCCTAAACCGGTCTGTACGCTCGGCCACCCTTTCTTTTCCTTCCGATCCCAAGATATAATACACCCAGTTGGCTTGTTTATGCCGGCTATTGAAACTAAGCGTATAATAAGTATGACGAACAATTTCTCCCTCATCCGAAGGAAGCAATTCCGTATATTCAAACAACCTCTTTGCTTCATGCAAAGAGGCTGCTCCAATTTCTTTATCCGAAGTCCGGGAGACATAAAACCCCCAAACAATTCCCAAGCCTAACAAGCCACCAATAAGCCTTGTCCAACGCCGGGAATACCTTTTTTTTCCTGTCATTTACTAATCAGCTTGTACCCCTGTACCTTGTGCTTCAATCGCTTTCTTTATAGTTACATCATTCTGATAGAGAATCGGATAGAAACCATCGTCGTCCAATACATGCCGCCCGATAAAGGCTTTGATTAAAGAATTGAGAACATCATAAGAATCCCGGATTCCTTTTTCATCCCGTTTCAGTCCTTTAGCCGCTGCATAATCCGCCATCTCATTCACCAGATCGAAACGATCCAAATACTTCAATAATTGTTTATAATCCTTGATATTTTTAGTTTCCTGACGATGCCGGTCCATAAAATCAAAAGTGAAATCATACAAATACTGATTTTTCCGGTTTACCTCCACCAAATAACGGGAGAAACCGACCGTATCTCCGGGTACGAACAAATCGGGCATGATTCCGCCGCCACCGTATACCGTACGTCCGCCAACCGTCTGGTATTTAAGTTTTTCATCAAAATGTATACTATCTTTCTGAGAAAATTCCCCATGCAACAGGCGTTGATAAATATCGGTATAATATTTTTCTTTTCCTTCGTCATAAGGTTTTTGAATGGAACGGCCGGAAGGCACATAATAACGGGCCACCGTCAATCGTAAAGCCGAATTATCCGGCAACAGCCTTTGTTCCTGCACCAACCCTTTACCGAAAGAACGGCGTCCGACGATATTTCCCCGGTCATTGTCCTGTATCGCTCCGGCAAAAATCTCGCTGGCCGAAGCACTCGCCTCGTCGATCAAGACCGTCAAAGGCAATTGTTGATATTTCCCCTTGCCATTGGAATTATAATCCATCCGGGGAGAAGCTTTTCCCTGCGTATATAAAATCAATTTTCCTTCAGGCAAAAATTCATTGATCATACGGATTGCAATCGGAAGAATCCCTCCTTCATTCTCGCGCAGATCGACGATCAACCGCTTCATTCCCAATCCTTCAAGCTTAGCCAGAGAAGCCATAAATTCATCATAAGTATTCATCCCGAAGGTTTTCACCTTGATAAACCCGGTCGTATCGTCGAACATATAAGCCACATCCACACTTTTGATAGGAATACTTCCCCGGGTGATATTTTTGATCAACGGCTGTTTTTCTCCACGGCGGACAATCGTAAGCTGTACGTCGGTACCGATTTCTCCCCGCATCAGAGACATGATTTTATCCGTATTCATATTCCGGCCAGCGACGATAGAATCGTTGACTTTCACAATCCGGTCACCATCCTGCAACCCGGCAGCTTCTGAAGGTCCACCGGGAACTACTTTGACGACAGTCACCGTATCCAGATATTTATAAAACTGGACCCCGACTCCACCGAAATTTCCCACCATCTCTTCGTTCACCCGCTGCATATCTTTAGCCGGAATATAAACCGTATGCGGATCGAGATCATTCAATATCTGAGGGATAGCATCCTCCTCGATTTTATGTATATCCACCGAATCCACATAGGAATAATTGATCATATTCAGAATATAATCCAATTTACTACCTATCATCCGCTGACTCATATTTACAGGCACTTCTTTACGATCCAACAGCGAATTGATCCCCATCCCTAAAACAATGGCCAGTGCAATAACCACCGGCAAGACAATTGCTTTTAATTTATTGTTGTACATATATTATTTCTTACGTTTTCCGATAAAATCAATCATCTCATAAAACCGGACTTTCCTTTCTTCAGGAACTTCTATTTTATCCAAAGCAATCCGGCTTTTTTCAAGATAATCGTCCACTTTAGCCCTCAAAGCCTCTTTTACTCCCGAACGATTGTATATTTCTGTCACTTCCTTGATCTTTTCCTGAGGATTGAATTTTTCTTTCACGATCCACTCTTTCAATAAAGCCTTATCTTCTTCAGAAGCTAACTCAAAAGCTTTGATCAGCAGATAAGTCTTTTTATTACAGAGGATATCCCCACCGATTTTCTTCCCGAACTCTTCCACGTCTCCGTAGACATCGAGATAATCGTCTTGCAGCTGAAATACCAACCCCAGGTATCCACCGAAATCATAGAGCTCTTTGTATTCATGTTCAGGAGCACCGGCAATCAAAGCACCGTGACGCATACTTCCGGCAATCAATACAGAAGTCTTCAGGTAGATCATCTGGATATATTCTTCTTCCGTTACATCGTCCCGGGTTTCGAATTCCATATCATATTGCTGTCCTTTGCAAACATCCATCGCCACCTGGTTAAAACCATCGATTACCCGGCGTAAATAAGGATCCTCACAAGTCTCAATATACTTGTAAGCCGTGATGGCCGCAGCATCACCACTCAAAATAGCCACATTACTATTCCATTTTTTATGGACAGTCTGACGTCCCCGGCGTAATTCGGCATCGTCCATGACATCGTCGTGCAACAAGGTGTAATTATGGAAAATCTCAATCCCGATAGCAGATTTTAAAGCCTTCCCGATATCGTCCCGGTACAGGTTATACGCCATCAGAGTCAGTACAGGCCGAAGTCGCTTTCCCCCGTCTTCCATAATATATTTGATCGGTTCGAACAAAGAATAAGGTTCTTCTACATATTCTTGCTTATCTAATTCAGCCTTAATAATTTCCCGAAGTTGTTCAATCGTATACATCATCTCCTTTCAATTTAGAAAGCTGCTAAATTAACAAAAGAAGCCGGAAATTCATCGGAAAGCCCGGAATTTTTACAACAACAGGATAATACCTCCATTAAAAAATATTTTTTACAAAAAAGTGCCCGGTAAACCGGACACCTTTTTATTCATACGATTACTGACGGATTATTTACAATTTTCGAGTATTTGTCCGGCAACCTCAGCCGTTACATCCCGATCTTCTCCAAAAGCGACCTGACGTTGCGTAAAACGCTTCTGAATCTCGAGAATTGTCTCTTCCCCGATTCCGGCATCCCCTAAGCGAGTAGGTAATCCGAGACTTTTGAAAAATTCTTCTGTTTTTTGAATCGCCTTATCAGCTCTTTCTTCATCGGTTCCTTGATCGATATGCCAGATCCGTTCGCCATATTGCACGAGTTTAGCCATTTTTTTCTGTTTCAATGTACGCCATAATCCCGGTAGGACGATAGCCAATGTTGCTCCATGAGTCAAACCATGTAAAGCCGTCAGTTCATGACCGATCATATGGGTGGCCCAATCCTGCCGTACTCCCATAGCAACAAAGCCATTGAGTCCCATTGTAGCACAAAGCATAAACTCGGACATCAGCTCATAATTATCCTGTTTACGAAGAACCTCGGGAGCGATCTCTATTAAAGTATGGACAATTCCTTCTGCCCATCTGTCCATGAGGCGGGATTGTCCCGGAGTGGTCATATATTGCTCCATGACGTGCACAAAAGTATCGGCGATTCCACAAGCGACCTGATAAGGAGGCAAAGTATAAGTAACCGTCGGATCAAGAATAGAAAAAACCGGATAATTAGAATAGAAAGGATATTTTTCGGCTGTTTCTTTCCGGGAGATCACAGCTCCGCTATTCATTTCCGAACCCGTAGCCGGCAAGGTCAGGACTGTTCCTAAAGGTAAAGTGTGCTTCTCACAACCTTTCAACACCAAATCCCAGGCATCGCCTTCATACAAAATACCGGCAGATATCAGCTTCGTACCGTCGATCACCGAACCACCGCCGACAGCCAATAAATAATCTACCTTTTTCTCTTTTCCCAATTCGATAGCCTTACGCAGCGTCTCGATCTTCGGGTTAGCCTCGATCCCCCAAAATTCCGTCACCTCAAATCCTTTTAAAGCTTCTTTTACCTGATCATAAACTCCGTTTTTACGAACACTTCCTCCTCCGAAAGTCACCAGTATACGCTTTCCGGCAGGTATTTCTTTCGCTAACTGTCCGATCATCCCTTTACCAAAAATCAGTTTGGTCGGATTTTGAAAAATAAAATTCTCCATAGTTTCTATATTATCGATTATCTGTTTTATTAAATCACTCTGACAAATATACCGAATATCCCACAATTAAAAAATATTTTATATCTTCGTAAAAACAAACAAACTATGGAAATCACACATCTTCCTGAAGACAATCTGTTTAAGACAGTCGTGGACGGCTACACGGCCTACGTCACTTATATCATCCGGGACGGCAAACTGGATATCCGTCATACCATCGTCCCCCCCGAAATCGGAGGCCGGGGGATCGCAGCTCAACTAGTAAAAGCAACTTATGATTATGCCCTGCAACATCACCTCCAGCCTATCGCCACTTGCTCCTATGCTGTCGTTTGGCTGCAAAGGCATCCGGAATATCACGGCCACCCCGGAAAAGATTACGGAGGATGCAGCAGTTGTGCTCTGTAATCGCAAATGAATTTTCATAGAATTCAAAATTCCAACAAAACAAAAAGAACCGGGTTCTTCCGATTCTCTCTGTTTTGTAGCCGAGCCGGGAATCGAACCCGAATCTAAAGTTTAGGAAACTTCCGTTCTATCCATTGAACTACTCAGCCAATTTTCAAGTGCAAAAGTAAGAAATTAATTTCTAATTTCCACGTTTTCCAATTTCCAAATAGTTATTATACCTTTGCTCCACAAATAAAACAGGTATGAAAGTAGTTATACAACGGGTTATTCAAGCCAGTGTCACTATTCAGCAACAGCTACATGCTTCTATAGGACGGGGAATGATGATTCTCGTGGGGATTCAAGCGGACGATCATGAAGAAGATATTGAATGGCTAAGCAGTAAAATCTGTAACTTACGGATTTTTGACGATGAAAACGGAGTAATGAATCGTTCTATTCTGGAGACAGCAGGGGAAGTTTTAGCAGTCAGTCAGTTCACTCTAATGGCTCGTACCAAAAAAGGTAACCGCCCCTCGTACATCGACGCAGCTAAACCGGAAATCTCCGTTCCTTTGTATGAGAAATTCGTTCAATCGCTTCAGAAAGAGTTACAAAAGGAAATCAAAACCGGCGTATTCGGAGCCGACATGCAAGTCGGGCTAATTAACGATGGCCCGGTAACGATTATAATCGATTCCAAAAACAGACTATAAACCGAGTACTTTATGGAGTTAAAAGAGTTACAGGAAAAAGTGGACGAATGGATAAAATCTTATGGGGTTCGTTATTTTAATGAATTGACCAATATGACTATCCTAACGGAGGAAGTCGGAGAATTAGCCCGTGTCATGGCCCGAAAATATGGAGAACAATCTTTCAAAGAAGGGGAAAAAGATAACCTGGCAGATGAGATGGCAGATATATTATGGGTATTGACCTGTTTAGCAAATCAAACCGGAGTAGATCTCACCGAAGCGATGGAAATTAATTTTGCAAAAAAAACGGCAAGAGATCTAAAAAGGCATAAAAACAATCCGAAAATACAATAAGCTTTCACATATTCTTGTTAAATTTGTCCGTTAATGATTTATGGCGGAATCTCAGTATTGTGGTAAGAATTGACTTTTCGGCATTCGTAATAAATATATACCTATTGAAGATTTCATTTAAATTTCACTATGTGGACTAAGATTGCAGGGATTATTCTTCGAAATCGGATTGCTTTTATAGCCGGAGTATTACTCGGAACCATTTTCATGGGATTTCAAGCCAGAAAAATTCAAATGTCCTATGAAAGTGCAGATTTGCTCCCCAAAACAGACAGTGCCTATCTCGACTATACCCGTTTCAGAGAAACTTTCGGGCAAGAGGGGAATGTTATGGTTTTTGCCATTCAGGATTCCGGTTTCTATCAACTGAACAAGACCAACGACTGGATTCAGATGGGCAATGATATCAAAGCCCTTCAGGGAGTCAATGCCTTGATGTCTATCACACATACATTTAATTTACAGAAAAATACCGATCTCAAAAAATTCGAAGTTCTTCCTATTTTTCCTTCTCACATCGAAACACAGGCAGAGCTCGACAGTCTGGCTTATGTGGCCGAACATCTCCCTTTTTATGACGGTATGCTTATCAACCGCGACAAGCATACCTACAATATGATGATCACCGTATCCGCCGAGGTAATGAATTCTCCGGCACGGGTAAAACTAGTACAGGACGTACTGGAAATCACCAAACGTTTTACTGAAAAATATCACCTGAAAATGCATTATTCCGGGATGCCTTATATCCGGGTAATCAATGCCGAAAATATCAAAGGCGAAATGTATATGTTCATTGCCCTATCGCTTTTGATCACAGCTATTATTCTCTATCTGTTTTTCAGGTCTTTCCGGATTGTAGGCTTCTGTGTCGGGATCATCGGGATCAACGTAATCTGGGCCATCGGTTTTATGGCTATGATGGGCATCAAGATTACCTTATTGACTGCCATGTTACCGCCTTTGCTCATAGTAATCGGTATCCCCAACTGTGTCTACATGGTCAATAAATATCATGCCGAATATGTAAGGCACGGCAACAAAATCAAAGCTTTGCAGCGAATGATCCAAAAAGTCGGAAATGCATCCTTACTTTCCAACCTGACGACAGCTGCGGGATTTGCTACTTTCATCATCACTTCGAGCCAAATTCTTGTAGACTTCGGTCTCATCGCTTTTATCAGTATCTCTACCGTATTTTTTATCTGTCTGATTCTGATACCCAGTGTTTTCAGTTATTTACCCGTCCCCGATACCAAACAAACCAAACATCTTTATAATCCTTTTATCAACAAAGTGATCGATAAACTGATCTACTTGGTGATCAATCGCCGGCATACCATTTATTATATAACAATTGTGCTCGTTATTGCGGGAATATTCGGAATCACTTTGATGAAAACCACCGGTTATATGGTGGACGATTTGAAAGAAACCGATCCCATCCGCCAAGATCTGTCTTTCTTCGAGTCGAACTTCGACGGATTGATGCCCTTAGAGGTAACCCTGGATTTCGGAAAACCGAACCAGGTATTCAAATTAAGCAATCTAGAGAAATTGGACCGGTTAAATACCGAACTATCACAAGATCCGGATCTTTCACGGGCGTTATCGGTAGTCGAAGCGGCCAAATTTGCCAACCAGGCTTATTATAACGGCAAAGCTTCTTATTACAAACTCCCCAGTAACATGACCAAAAATTTCATTATGAAATACGTCATGGAATCGACAGGAGGTATGAATGCCATGGCCAATTCCTTTGTCGATTCAACCATGCAAAAAGTAAGAATGAATTTCCGGGTGAAAGATATCGGAACCAAAAAAATGGAAGCTAAAGAAGATTCTCTGTATAAAAAGATAGAAACGATATTCCCGAGAGATAAACATGATATATCGGTTACCGGTTCGAGTGTTATTTTTTTCAAGGGTAACCAATACCTGATCAAAAACCTGTTTTCTTCATTGGCTTTAGCCATCGTCCTGATTGCAGGATTCATGGCCTGGATGTTTAAAAGTAAAAGAATGGTACTGATTGCTTTAGTACCCAATGTCATTCCTCAGATCATCACGGCTGCCGTAATGGGATATTTCGGTATTCCTATAAAGGCATCCACCATTCTCGTATTCAGTGTCGCTTTCGGAATTTCTGTCGACAATACCATTCACTATCTGGCTAAATACCGTCAGGAACTACAGGCTACCAATTGGAGTATCCGTTCTTCGGTAGTCCTGGCGTTAAAAGAGACCGGTCAAAGTATGATTTATACATCTATCATCTTATTATTCGGATTCGGTATCTTCTGCCTGTCTAGTTTCGGCGGGACTTTCGCTTTAGGATTGTTAACCTCTATCACGCTGTTCGCCGCCATGCTGGCTAATTTAATCCTGCTTCCTTCTTTACTATTGACCATGGAGCACAGCATCAGTAAACGTACTTTCCGGGCAGAGCCACTTCTTCAGATTTACAATGAAGAAGAAGACATCGATGAAGATAAGCTGGAAATAGAACATGAAGATAAAGAAAAACAGGACTGAGTATTTACTTAGTCCTGTTTTCCTGTTTACACAGTATCTTACTTTATCATCTGCAAAGCTTTGATTTCCTTCACAATATCGTCCATTAATTGAGAAGCCCCGATCCGGAAATAATAAGGAGTCAGCCATTCACATCCCAGAACATGATTTACGATAGTCAGATATCGGATGGCATTCTGAGCTTTCGACACTCCTCCGGCTACTTTCAACCCGACCCTTTTTCCGGTTTGGGCATAATATTGCCGGATTGCTTCACACATCACATAAACCGACTCCGGTGTTGCATTCACAGGGACTTTTCCGGTAGAGGTTTTGATAAAATCAGCTCCTGCATACGCAGCGATTAACGAAGCATTGAAAATACTTTCCAAGTCTTTCAGTTCGCCGGTTTCCAAAATGACCTTTAACCGGACATTTTCACAAACTTTCCGGATAGCCTTCAATTCGCGATATACTTTTTCATAATTTTTTTCCAGAATATCCCCGACCGAGATGACAACATCGACTTCTTGTGCCCCTGCACCGATCGCCATTTTACATTCAGCCAATTTTATTTCGGTAAATGTCTGGGAATTAGGAAAATTTCCCGCCACTACTGCCGTCTGAATCTCCGTTCCTTTCAATCCCTCCCGAACAATTCCGGCATAATTAGAAAATACACACACAGCAGCGACATCCCGCAAATTAAACTTCTTCAGTTTTTTCAGCAAATCAGCAGTAAAATTCTTTACTGATTCTTCGGTATCTGAAACTTTCAAGGTTGTGTAATCCATACAAGAAACACAAAATTCCAGATTTTCAATACAATAAGCCTGCTTAATCTCTTTTTCTACAACACCATCCAGTTCGAACTGAATTTTTTCGTCCAGGCTGACACAATTGTACGTTGCTAAAATTTCTGATATACCATCCATTATCTTGTTGTTTATTTATCTTATTAAAAGAGGACAATCATACCTCCAAAAGCTTCCGATCGCTTTTGGATAGTTTCGATAACACTAACCGATATGAATTTCCTATCCAGATTCTGAGCATATTATCGCTTACCGAACCATCTATTAGTACGGTATTCCAATATCTTTTGTTCATATGATACCCAGGAAGCACAGCAGGAAATCGTTCCCGCAATTCAATAGCCTCTTCCGGATCACATTTCAGGTTCATTTTTAACTCGCCTTCATCCATCGGAGCAAAACAAAACATCTTCCCACCTACTTTGAAAACCAGTACATCACCCCATAAAATTTCAGTTGTCACAAACTTCAAACTCTGGCAATATTCAGTCAGTTCCTCTATATTCATGGACACAAAATTACATAATGTTTACGAGCTTTTAAACTTTTCTCCCCGAAAATATTTATCTTTGAATGCCGTTTATAAGTACAAGTCAGCAGTCAGAATTAAGTCATTATTTTGTGCAGATAATGAAAGGTTTACACTATTGATACAAAACAAAATAAAATATCCAGCAATCAAAAAACAACATAAATATGGCCAAAAAAGAAGGTAACGAAACCCCGTTAATGCAACAATATTATGCTACTAAAGCTAAATATCCGGATGCCATTCTATTGTACCGGATGGGAGACTTTTATGAAACATTCGGGGCAGATGCTATCACCACTTCCAGAATCTTGGGTATTACCTTAACCAAACGTTCCAGCGGTTCTCCAGGTACAGTAGAATTAGCCGGTTTTCCTTATCACGCGATCGACACTTATTTACCGAAACTTGTCCGTGCAGGACAGCGGGTAGCTATCTGTGAACAGCTGGAAGATCCTAAGAAAACAAAATTCCTGGTAAAAAGAGGGGTGATCGAATTGGTCACTCCCGGAGCTTGTTACAGCGAATATTCCACCGACACGAAAAGTAACATCTTCCTGGCCTCGGTCTATTTCAACAAAACCGAAGCCGGATTATCTTTATTGGATTTGTCCACAGGTGAATTTCTGACTACCGAAGGTTCGCATGCTACGATCGATAAATTACTGAATAGTTTTCAACCGAAAGAAGTCATCTATCCCCGGGGGCAGGAAGCCCGTTTTCATGAACTTTTCGGTAATAAATTCTATATCTATCCCATCGAAGAATGGTTTTTCGACCGGGACGCAGCCAGCGAACGCCTGGAGAAACATTTCGAAGTCAATTCTCTGAAAGGTTTCGGTATCGAACATATGAACTGCGGTATTTCCTCCGCCGGTGCCATATTGAATTACCTGGAGATGACCAAACACGATATGATTTCTCATATCACCTCTATTTCCCGGATCGACGAATCGCACTGTGTCCTGCTCGATAAGTTCACTCTTCGTAATCTGGAATTACTACATTCTGCTTACGAAGAAGGACGGTCCCTAGTGGATATTATCGACCGGACAATCACACCTATGGGAGGACGGACGCTAAGAAGATGGATTTGTATGCCTTTGAAATCTCCCGAAGAAATCAATCAGCGACTGGATATCGTCGATCATTTTATCCGGCAGGAAGACCAACGGTTACAGGCAGAAAACTTTCTGGAAAGCATCGGCGATCTGGAACGGCTCGCTTCAAAGATCGGCGTAGGCCGGATCACTCCCCGGGAAATGAATCAGTTGAAAATTGCCCTATCCTGCATCGCGCCGTTGAAAGATCTTTGCCAGCAGAGTGAATCGGCCGTTATGAAAAAAATGACAGAACCCCTGAATCCTTGCACGGAATTATTCGAAAAGATCAAATTTCAACTTCAGGAAAACGCTCCTCATCAGGTCAACAAAGGAGGAGTAATCGCTACGGGAGTAAATGCCGAACTGGACGAACTTCGTAATATCTCAAGCAACGGCAAAGAACTGTTGCTTCAAATGCAACAACGGGAGATAGAAGCAACCGGAATCCCCTCTTTGAAAATCGGATTCAATAATGTCTTCGGATACTATATCGAAGTAACCAAAGCCCATAAAGACAAAGCACCGGCCAACTGGATCCGCAAACAAACCCTGGTCAACGGGGAACGTTACATTACCCCCGAGCTCAAAGAATATGAAGATAAGATCCTGGGAGCAGAAGACCGGATTTTAGCCATAGAAACAGAACTGTATAACAATTTGCTGCAAGAAGCTGCCGGTTACATCCGCCCTCTGCAAGAGGATGCCAAGATTATCTCAGCATTGGATGTACTTATTTCTTTTGCCGAGATATCGATAGCCAATAATTACCACCGGCCGGAGATCAACGATTCGGATGTACTGGACATAAAAGCAGGACGTCACCCGGTCATCGAAAAACAATTGCCCCCGGGTGAGGAATACATCAGTAACGACGTACTGCTGGACAATAAAAAACAACAGATTATCATCATTACCGGCCCGAATATGGCCGGTAAATCGGCTCTCCTCCGGCAAACTGCCCTGATCGTGATTATGGCCCAAGCCGGCTGTTTCGTACCGGCAGCCAGCGCCAAAATCGGTTATGTCGACAAAATTTTTACCCGGGTTGGAGCTTCCGATAATATTTCCCAAGGTGAATCCACTTTTATGGTCGAAATGAATGAAGCTGCTAATATTCTCAACAATATATCCGACCGGAGCCTGGTGTTATTCGACGAATTAGGACGAGGTACTTCGACTTACGACGGGATTTCGATTGCCTGGGCGATCGTCGAATATCTGCACGAACATCCGAAATATCATGCCAAAACGCTCTTTGCCACCCATTATCACGAACTGAACGAAATGGAGCATTCTTTTAAAAAAATAAAAAACTATAATGTATCGGTAAAAGAAGTCGCACACAAAGTTATTTTTTTGCGTAAGCTGGTTAAAGGAGGTTCGAACCACTCGTTCGGTATCCAGGTTGGAAAAATGGCCGGTCTCCCTCAATCTGTTATCAAACGGGCCGATGAAATCCTGAAACAACTGGAAAACGACCGGGATAAAAATGGCACGATCCAAAAGAATGTCGAAAGTATCGCTTCAGCACGTGAAGGCCTCCAATTAAGCTTTTTCCAGTTGGACGATCCGGTTCTTTCGCAAATACGTGACGAAATCGCAGGCCTGGATATCAACGGTCTGACTCCGCTCGAAGCCCTGAACAAACTGAGTGAAATCAAGAAAATCATTTTAGGATAAAATAAATCCCAGAAATATCAGCACTTTTAGTAAATCCGATCGGCAACCTTCAAGACTGGAATAATTTCAACCGAAAGATTCAGGTTTGCCGACCGGATTTACCTTTATACGAAAAGTCTGTATTTCGACTTTTAAATAAAATCTTCTTTATTTCCTTTTCAACTTGGTTCCTAAAATAATCACATCTTCTTTAGGACGATCGTTCGAATCGGTTGCGACAAGCGCTATTTTCTCAAGAACATCCATTCCCTCCACAATCTCTCCGAATACAGTATAGTCTCCATCCAGAAAGGGGGTTCCCCCCACCGATTTGTACATTTCCCTTGTTTCCGGTGACATTTTATAAGGATTTTCGGCATATTGCTTTTCTATCTCCTCATTGACGTACCGTAGCAAACTATCTGCTTTTTGATATTGTCCTGTCTTTTTATACCGTTGAAATTCTTCCTGTAAGGGTTTAAATAACCGATCCCCCAACTGATTTTTCGCCGCCAGCCATTTTCTTTTTTCTATCTGGTCCAGCTCCTGATCCGTATATGTCTTCCCCTGAACCAGATAAAACTGTTCCCCCGACGATCTTTTCTCCGGATTGACCTCGTCTCCCTGACGTGCAGCAGCCAAAGCACCTTTGAAATGACGATACTCCGGACGAATCTCGGCCTCGATGGTATATCCCGGATTTGACATTCCTACTGCCGTTTCTTTCGGAGCATGCCGTGAATCGGAAGAACCGCCCTGAATCATAAAATCCCCGATCACCCGATGAAATAAAAGACTATCGTAATGATGCGCTTTCACCAATTTCAAAAAATTCTCACTATGCCGGGGTGTATTTTCGTACAACCTGATTTTGATATTTCCTAAATTCGTGCTTATCTCTACCAATTTATATTTTTTAGCCCCGTATGACAAGGCCGATACGCACAACAACACGAACAAACAAACCGTTCTCATTCCTCTTCTATTTTTAGAATCACAACATCCCTCAAGGGGCGGCAATTATCGTCCGTCTCTTGTTCGGCAATAGAATCGACAATTTCCATTCCCTCGATCACTTCACCGAAAACAGTATATTCCCCGTCTAAATGGGGACTTCCCCCGATGGTCGTATAGGCTGCCCGCTGTTCCCCGGTAAGTTTCAACTTCACCTGATCGAATAAAAGACGGGTCGTATCGGATAGCTTTTCGTTCAACTGCATCAACTTCTCATAATCATTTGCTAGTTGATACTTCAGGATTTCTCCTTCACAAGCTTGTTGTAAACGATTAAAAAGGGCGGTATAGCGCTTGTTATTGATTTTCTCTATTTCTTCATCGATGATATCGGGAGTAAAAATTCTTCCCTGCACGATATAAAAATGCGATCCGCTGGAGCTCCGTTCCGGATTGATATTATCGGCTTCACGGGCCGCTGCCAGTACCCCTCTTTTATGGAAATATTTCGGGACAATCTCTGCTTTCAATGTGTATCCGATATCGTTAGCTCCCAAGACCATCCCCGGACGTGCCGATTTCGAATCCGGATCACCGGTCTGAATCATAAAATCCTTTATTACCCGATGAAAAAGCATACCGTTATAATAGCCTTCGCGGATTAATTTCAGGATATTATCACGATGTAATACCGTCTCATCATACAATTTCAACCGGATATTTCCCAAAGAAGTCTCCATGCGGATAACCGTTTCCTTTTTCCGCTCACAAGCTCCGAGCAGCAGGCTTAACACCAGGATAAAAACAATTCTTTTCATAAACTACAACCATTAGGACCGAATGATACCTTTCTTGTCAGCAAAATTAATTTATCTCGGCATAAACTAACCTATTTTTTACTAAATTTGTGACGAAATATCGTTTTCCGGTTCAAACCTGTATATTTGCGACAAAATTCTTTGACAATGAAATTTACACTGCTATTTCTATTACTTAGTTTTTTGATTTACGGTTGTAAAAATAAAGAACTGCCGGCCAAGTACCTGAGTACGATTACTGTTGTCCGCGAAACAGGAGGCAACCACAACATACGGCAAACCGGCGAGGAAGCTACTTCACCTTCCCATGCTACGCCAATACTTCCCCAGCAAGCTAATACCCATAGTGGTACCAGATATCATATTATCGTGGGGAGTTTCAGCTCTGCAGAAAAAAAACGGGCGGAACAGCTTGTCGAAAAATTAAAAGCCCAGGATTATCCGGCCACATTGATCAGTTCTTCCCAAAGATATCGTGTCAGCATAGAAAGTTTCCCAACAGAAAACGAAGCGAATGCAGCCCGGGATGAATACCGGAAAATCACCGACCGGCAAGATATTTGGGTTCACAAAGTCAACTGACCTATAAAAGGATTCCAAATACAAAAAACAAACCGAACAAAAAACCCAGATAAACCTGCAAAGGAGTGTGTTTTTTCAGATACAAACGAGAAGTTGCCAATATACCGGACAAAAGCAAAAATAAAATAAAAGCATTACGCACGTCCCCCTGATAGTTCATCCCCCAGACCAGCAGAAAACCACATAATCCACCGATAGCCGTCATATGCATACTGATCTTCCACCGGAAAGTAATCACTGAAAAAGTGGACAACAAAATAATCAACACCAGGTATAGCTGCCTTACGATATTTGTATAACCGATACGTCCCAACAGCCAAAAACCTAAAAAGGCAAAGGCCACAGCCACCAATATCGGATATACCCTTTCTTGTTTATCGTTCAACTCATAACTGCGGATCAACCTGAAATACTTAAACAAAGGCAAACTGATAACGGGCATGATCAAAAGAGCGAATACGGTCACCAGATAACAATACAGTTTTACCCCCCAGGGAATATACGCAAACAAAGTGTTACTATTGAAGATAAAAAAAAGAATATACAAAGGCATCAGCATCGGATGCAAAACATAAGATATTGTTTGAGCTATATATTTCATCGATAGAGGTTGAGTTTATATTTCACGTCTTAATCGGGCCACCGGAATATCGAGCATTTGCCTGTATTTGGCAACCGTCCTCCGGGCTATCTGATAACCGGCCTTCTCCATCAAAATCACTAATTCGTCATCTGTCAGCGGTTTTTTCTTGTCTTCATCATCGACCAATTTTTTCAACATATTCTTCAATTCACCTGTACTTACCTCCTCACCACTTGTCGTTTGCATACTGCCAGTAAAAAAATCCTTTAAAGCATATATTCCAAACCACGTCTGAACGTATTTTGAATTGGAAACCCGTGATATCGTTGAAACATCCAATCCGGTAATATCAGCTATATCTTTTAGAATCATCGGTTTCAACATCGTTTCATCACCGGTCAGGAAAAATTGTTTCTGAAACTGTACGATAGCGGTCATGGTCAGCATCAGGGTGTTGTTTCGTTGTTGTACAGCATCTATAAACGATCTGGCAGAATTCAACTTATACTTTACAAACGACACGACATCTTTCTTATTCTTAGGAGACTGGTCTTTCTGATACTGTTCAAGAATATTCAGATAAGCTTTATTGATTTTCAATTCGGGAATATCCCCTGAATTTAAACTCAGCTGCAATTCTCCATCTACCAAATCGAGCATAAAATCCGGAATAATCTTTTCGGCCTGTTGTCCGTAAGAAAAATCGGCGACTGTCCCCCCGGGCTTGGGATTCAATTTCAAAATTTCGTCTATGGCCTGTTTCAGTTCTGTATCGCTCAATCGTAGTTTCCGGGATATTTTTTCGTAATGTTTACGTGAAAACTCTTCGAAACATTCTTCCAAAATTGCTTTGGCATCCTGCAACAGTTTGTGCTCCGGATTTTCGTTCAATTTATGTTGAATCTGCAATAACAGACATTCTTTCAAATCACGGGCCCCCACTCCTGCCGGTTCGAACTCCTGAATAATCTTCAGCAAGCGAAAAACCTCTTCCTCAGAGACCTCGATCCCTGCACCGAAAGCCAGATCATCGACAATATTCTCGATATCCCGCCTTAAATAACCGTCCTCATCGATGTTTCCGATGATATATTCAGTGATGCGCCGCTCCAGATCGCCCAACGGACGTGTCCCTAATTGTGCGATCAGACTTTCCCGGAACGAGGAAGCCTGAGAGAATACAAAATCACGTGTCTCCTCGTCTTTAGAAGCGTTGGAAGAATTCAAACGGTAATCAGGTGTATCGTCATCATCTGTCATGTAATCCTCTAAAGAAAAATCATCGTCACCTCTCAAATCATTTTCCTCTTCGCTTTCATCTTCCTGATAATCATCCTCAAACTCCTCTCCCGAATCGGTGGCAGTTTCCTCGTTTACATCCGTTTCTCCTTTTTCTTCCACCTCCTCCAACAAAGGATTTTGCTCCAATTCTTCTTTTATCCGCTGCTCCAATTGATACGTAGGAAGCTCCAACAGTTTAATCAACTGTATTTGAAGAGGATTAATCTTCAATCCTAATTTCTGTTGTAAACTTTGTTTGAGCACGTTTTCTATTCTCTCATTGAAAATATACCAATGTAAAAATTACATTGGTATACCGAATTAATTTTTAAAACTCTGCATTCTTAGGTGTACGCGGGAAAGGAATCACATCCCGAATATTTCCCATACCGGTTACGAATAACAATAAGCGTTCGAATCCTAAGCCGAACCCACTATGAACAGCCGATCCGAAACGACGTGTATCCAAATAATAGGACATGCTCTCTTCGGAAATCCCCACTTCGTTCATCCGGGCTACCAATTTATCATAGTTCTCTTCACGCTGTGACCCTCCGATAATCTCACCGATCTGCGGGAACAACACATCCATGGCTGCAACCGTTTTTCCGTCCGGATTTTGCTTCATATAGAAAGCTTTGATTTCTTTGGGATAGCCTGTCAGAATCACCGGTTTTTTAAAGTGTTTTTCTACCAGATAACGTTCGTGTTCACTTTGCAAATCGACACCCCAGCCATCCACCGGATACTGGAATTTTCCATTCTTATTGGGCTTACTATTTTTCAGAATCTCGATCGCCTCTGTATAAGTCACTCTTTCGAAAGAATGAGTCAGCACAAAATTCAACTTCTCGATCAATTCCATAGAACGTTCTTCTGCTTTCTTATTCTTTTCTTCCTCCTGCTGACGGGCACTCAGGAATTTCAGATCATCCATACAATTGTCCAAAGCATAACGGATCAGGTATTTCAGAAAATCTTCCGCCAAGTCCATATTATCGTCCAGATCGTAAAAAGCCGCCTCCGGTTCGATCATCCAGAATTCCGACAAATGCCGGGTCGTATTTGAATTTTCAGCCCGGAAAGTGGGTCCGAAAGTATAGATTTTTCCCAAAGCCATAGCTCCAAGCTCTCCTTCCAATTGTCCACTCACCGTCAGATTGGTTGCTTTACCAAAAAAATCCTGTCTGAAATCGACTTCTCCCTCTTCTGTCAAAGGCGGATTTTTAGGATCCAGTGTCGTTACCCGAAACATCTCGCCGGCACCTTCACAATCGGAAGCCGTAATCAGCGGAGTATGCAAATAAAAGAACCCGTGCTGATCGAAATATTGATGGATAGCAAACGCCATAGCATGACGAATCCGGAAAATAGCCCCGAACATATTGGTGCGAAAACGCAGATGGGCATGGTCTCTCAAAAATTCCAGACTATGCTTTTTAGGTTGTATCGGATATTTTTCAGGATCGGCTTCCCCTAATACGTCCAATTCATGAGCCTGAATTTCATGCGATTGTCCGCTTCCCTCACTCTTCACCAACAATCCTTTCACATGAATCGCAGCTCCTGTGGTGACTTTTTTCATCAACTCCTCTGAAATATTATTCATGTCAACCACAATCTGGATATTATTTATGGTAGAGCCATCATTCAAAGCGATAAAATTCACTTGCTTATTACCTCGCTTGGTTCTCACCCAACCACTGATTTCCACTTCTTTGTCGCAATCTCCAGATTGCAATAACTCTTTGATTGACAATTTTTTTGTGCTCATCTCGTTTAATTTACACATGAATCGTTTAACATTCTCTTCCGCCTCTTCAAGACACGGATTTGCAAAGATAACAAATTCAGACAAAAATAAAGTTCTCCTGCTTAAAACTTTATTCAATACCTTCAAAGAAAATCTCCTAATCAAACGACGAATAAATCACTGAACACATCGTCCGAAACCAACCATCCTTTTTCTGTCAGCCTGATCCGGCCGTTTTGACAAACCACCGACCCGTTTTCGAGAAAAGGGGCTAGTTTCGGACGAACGGTCTTCGAAAAGTCAGGAAACTGTAATTGCATCTTTTCTTCCTGAATCCCCCACATCGTCCTCAGGTTGGTCATGATATATTCGTTAAATTTATCTTTATCCGTCAAAATCTCTTTTTCAAAGCTTAACCTATCATTAGCTAAATTATCGATATAAGATTTTAGATGAGCTACATTCCATTGACGGGAATTCAGATCGAAAGAATGTGCAGCCGGACCAAAGCCCACATATTTCTGTTGTTGCCAATAGGAGGTGTTATGTAGGGAATATTTAGAGTTTTTAGCGAAATTAGAAATTTCATAATGCTCGAAACCAATTGATTTCAAGTAATCGGAAACCCACAAATATTGATCAGCCAGTTCATCGTCGGTTTGAGGCTGAAATCGACCTTTCTGCATCAATTTTTCAAAGACTGTATTTGAATCGATGCTTAATAAATAAACCGATAAATGTGTTATAGGTAAATGATTTACGATTTCCAGATCGTGTTGCAAATGCAGTCTCGTATACCCCGGTAATCCAAGTATCAAATCTATCCCTATATTTTCAAATCCCGAATCAGCAGCCCACTCCACGGACCGGAGGGCATCCTGAGCCGTATGTGTCCGGTTTATCCGTTTCAGAACCTCATCGTTAAACGATTGGATACCGATACTCAACCGATTAAACCCCAAGGCTCTCCACCCCTTCAGTTTATCCCGGGTAATATCTTCAGGGTTTGCTTCGATAGTGCGTTCAGCTACGCAGTTCAATGCGAAATTCATTTCGAGTGTCGTAACGATATCGGTCAATTCATCCATACTCAACCATGAGGGAGTACCTCCCCCAAAATAAAGTGTCTTTACTTCCGATGTACCCAAATAATCTTTACGCAATTGTATTTCGTGTCCTAATGCAGCTATGTAGGCTTTTTTCAGCTGAGTAGAAGCAACCGAATAGAAACCACAATAATAACACTTACTCCGGCAAAAAGGGATATGTACATAAATGCCCATAGCGATTTTTTGAAATTTCGATACAAAGCTAAGAACAAAATCCGGAACCAACAGAGTGCAGTCTTCATCTTTTTACTACATTTGTAAGGATTGTTGATAGCTTCTTATGCATAAATTCTTATTTATCATCGGTTTGTTCTTCCCAGGAATTGTTTTCTCCCAGACTCTTATCGTCGGGCGGGTAATCATCCATGACGGGACTCCGGTAAGCGGCGTCAATGTCTGGTGCCCCGAACAAAACAAGGGTACTTCTTCCGATTCCACAGGCTATTTTGAGTTAGCCTGTGAAGTTCCCTGTACGCTGGAATTTTCACATGTGAATTACAAAAAAGAAAGCTATACTTTGAAAGACTCCCGGAGTCCATTTATCGTCATTCTGAGAAATAAATTCAACAACCTAAGGGAAGTTGTCGTTACCGGCCGATCAACTCCCGGACGCCTCTATTCCTCGAAAGAAGGTATAGAAATGATTCCGGCCATTCTGGGCGAACAAGACATTTTAAAATACCTGGCCACAACTCCGGGCATTATTACCACCAATGCACTCGATCCGGGGATTTATGTCCGGGGAAGCAACAGTTGCGAAAATGGTTTCCTCACCCATGATATGGAAATCGCCAGTCCGGATCATCTTACCGGAATCCTCTCTACTTTCGATCCTTTTATCCTGAATAATTCGACAGTCTATAAAAGCGGTTTTCCGGCAGTTTACAACAGTTACTTATCCTCTTACATCAATATGAGGCCGGATCCCGGAAACAAACAAAAATACGAGGGAGAAATCACTTTAGGCCTTGTCTCTTCTGCCCTGAAAATAAAAGGTCCGTTAGTAAGAGATCATACCTCTTTTGCCGCTTCATTCCGTACGTCCTATTTACAAACCATCGCCCGCTTATATAACAAATCGGTAAAAGACCAGAAACAACAAAATTTTATGCCCGAATATGCTTTCAACGATGCCACTGTCAGTATAGATTCCAAACTTTCCAACCGTTGGCGGGTCACTGCTTTCGGGTTATTTACGATCGACGGTCTAAGTATGAAGTTAAATGAAAATGTAAATTATGACTTTAACTGGCACACTTTTTCAGGCAATGCAGGTGCTTGGTATACCCCTGCAAACGGTGATATCCTGCATTTCCGATTAGGGGTAAAATCTGCTTTCAGTGAAGGAGATGCC
Source organism: Odoribacter sp. N15.MGS-14 (assembly GCF_000980245.1). Classification (NCBI taxonomy): domain Bacteria; kingdom Pseudomonadati; phylum Bacteroidota; class Bacteroidia; order Bacteroidales; family Odoribacteraceae; genus Odoribacter; species Odoribacter sp. N15.MGS-14. The sequence goes on along the minus strand of NZ_LARE01000011.1, from coordinate 107,101 downwards.
GAAGGTACGATTCCTATGGGAGGTGGTAACCGGAATTATTCCATCATTGCACGGATCATGTATACCCATTCTTTTCTGGACAAGTTTCAATGGAATATCGGAGGAAAATTCGAACAAGCCCGTTTTGAAACAGCCAATAGGCCCGATGCAGAAGAAAACATACTCATCCGCAGTTCTGATAAAAAATTCAATATCTATGAAATATATTCAGATATATCCTATCAAATAAATAATTACTTTACCTGTTATGCCGGTTTAAATTTTCAATATTACAACGGAAATTTAAAAAACTTCTGTGTTTCTCCCCGGGCAAAAATCAGCTTTTCAAAAAACAGATTCACTTTCTGGGCCGACTATGCCCAAACGGCACAATATTTAAGCCTTTATCCCTACTTTACTGTAAAAACTCCGGTAGACATCTGGTATCCTCTCGAAAAAAACATGAAACCCGCGCTTTGCCATCAATATTCGATCGGAGCAGAACAGGAAATCCAGGGAGGTTTGACTTTATATGCGGGTATTTTTTATAAAAAAATGAAACATGTCAAAGATTTCTCCTCAGGGTTGTCTACTAAATACACTGCTTTGACCGACAATATGATTACCGGCAGCGGACATGCCCGGGGGGTTGAATTCAATCTAGCCCTGGAGCATAGAAAGATCAGTGCCCGGTTTAACTATACCCTCTCGGAATCCAAACGTAAATTTGCTGAAATCAATAACGGAAAATCCTTTTTCCCTCCTTATGATGTCAAACACAATGTTGTGGTCAATACCTCCTACGATATCAGTACACGACTCACTTTTAATAGTTTATGGACATTTTCTTCAGGAGTTTATACCACTTTCCCTGTCGGAGTTGCTGTCGCTCATAATATTAGCAGTAGCCAAAACAAACCGATCCTTGTGCCGGTTTATACAGACCGTTACAATTACAAACTTCCCAACAATCATCGTCTGGACTTAAGCCTCGATTATACGATCCCTTATAAATATGCAAGTTTAAAATTAAGTATCGGAGCCTATAATGTTTACAATCAATCGAATCCCTCTTTTGTCTATTTTAAAGCTGAACAAACAGCAACCAATCATACAAAATTTATTCCAAAATCTAAAGTCATGTTGCCGTTTATACCGTATATTTCGTTTAAAATAAAATTATAAATGAAACACCGATACTATCCGATATTACTGCTGTATTTTTTCCAGGTAGCATGTATGCCTGAAGAAGATCTCCCTATCCGTCATACCGGGGAAACTCCGGAGTATTTTATCGAGTGTTATTGTCAACCCGGCCGGCCGTTCGCTTTATCGGCAACGAGTGTGCTTCCGGTATCCGAAGATCTGCAAATCGACTTTTCAAAAGAAATGAAAGTGACCATTCATGCAGACAAAGCCATTTCACTGATACATACTTTATACACTCTCCCCGGTTCCGAGTTTATATACAATTATGGAAGCCCGGAAAAATTTGAAGTCCGCTATATCGATTCTTTATTCCTCGATATTACTACGATCGATAACAAATCGATCACAGCTTCGACCTCCATCCCTCCGGCAGTATCTATCTATAATTGCCAGGTAGCAGGAAATGAAGCGATCATTCGTTTTTATATTTCGGAAAAAGCCGATGAAAACTATTACATTTATACAGCAGAAGCTGTCCATGCAGATTCGATTCTCAACAAAGAAGTATGTTATCTGGATTATAGTGAATTCCAACAGGAAGGCCTTACTGAAAAGTCCGTTATCCTTCCGGATATCGGACAGGCAGAGGAAATTATTTTCACGCTGAAACGAATTACGAAAGCTAATTACGATTACCAGGTATCCCTAAATGCAGCAAATACAGCCAATCAGAGCAGTATCACGACCCCTGTCCCTTTAAAAGGTAACCTGCAGGGAGCTCTGGGTATTTTTACTTGTTATACGGAAGACAAACAAACGGTTCCACTATAAGCTATCAGTCCCCTATGCTATATATATTTTTGACAGTTATATACATATTTACACGTTATAAACGTAGAATTATTTTGTTACTTGTTCGTCTTCGGTATTCGTGTTCGGGGACCCGGTCGCTTCTGTCGGTCGTCTACCTTTTTCTTTCACTGACCGGCGGAACTCCTCGCAGGCTCGTCAGACACCACCGGTCGGGCGTTCAGAAAAAGCAAGACGACACCCGACAGAGCTCCAATGGTCCCCGAACACGAACACCTCCGACTTACGTTATCACTGCATAGGAAACGAACTATGACCTGAAAAGTATAAACTTCTATCAAACAGCTGTTTTTCTGAACTCTTACCTTCGGAATTAATTCAGTAATCGGTATTTTATAGGAATAATCCGGTCAGGTAACCCAGGTATCCATACTCCGGTCAGGGTGGCCTGCCCTTTCATTCAATGAAACTTTCCTTCTTTGCCCTGTCGTGCTGACGGAAGATGCAGGGTTTTATGCCGGAAGACCATTGGAGCAGGAACGAGGGTCCGGTTAGGTTTTCCGAACGCCCGACCGGTGGTGTCTGACGAGCCTGCGAGGAGTTCCGCCGGTCAGTGAAGGAAAGCCTTAACGGACCGTTCCAGGCGAACCGGTCTGATGGCACAAAACCCGGAATCGGAATAGAAAGAAAAAATAAACCTACATTTAGTGTAAACATGTATATAAAATCAGGCTATTTCAAATCGAACTTCCCTATATCGTTTTTAACGATGATGCAGGAAATCCGGTTAATTTGCCTCTAACGAACCTGCTCAATGTGACTTATGTCAAAGCCGAACGTTATCTGATCCTTCATTACGAATAATTCACAAAATCTATTTTATAGACAAAACTCTTTGATTATAAATAATCTTTGATTAAATTTGCCCCTCATTTTGGAGTGGTGCACACTTTTAAACTGCAAGGTTGAACCTTAGCCATTTACCTTGCAGGCACATTTTCAGTGAATGGGATTTTGGCCTGCCCGACTATGCGTTTTTCCCATTCTCCGTTAATTGCAAGGGTTTGCCGCGCCAAAAAACAAACAGATGTATCATTAAAAATTAAAAAAAGTGGATCAAGTAAGTTACAAAACAACTTATGTCAACAAAGTCACCGCACAAAAAGAGTGGGTTATTGTTGACGCAGAGAATCAGGTTTTGGGACGTCTTGCTTCTAAAGTTGCGAAACTGTTAAGAGGCAAATACAAACCGTCCTTTACTCCGTTTGAAGATTGTGGCGACAACGTCATCATCATCAACGCAGAAAAAGTAGTGTTAACCGGTAATAAGTTAACCGACAAATTGTACACTCGTCACACCGGATATCCCGGAGGCCAGCGTCACACCTCTCCGGCAGCAGTATTGAAAGTACATCCGGAAAGAGTAATCGAACACGCCGTTCGTGGTATGCTTCCTAAAAACCGTCTGGGAAGAGCAGTTTTGAAAAACCTTCACCTGTATGCAGGCACCGAACACAAACACGAAGCTCAACAGCCGAAGGTAATTGATTTAAACTCTTTAAATTAACAGATCATGGAAGTAATTAACGCAATCGGTAGAAGAAAAGCAGCAGTAGCTCGCGTTTACGTCAGTGAAGGAAAAGGCAATATCACCATCAACAAACGTCCGTTGGAAGAATATTTTACCTTACCTACACTCCAGTACATTGTTAAACAACCTCTCGAACTGCTGGGAGTTACCGGTCAATATGACATCAAGGTAAATCTGGACGGTGGTGGTTTCAAAGGCCAGGCAGAAGCCCTGCGTCTGGGTATCGCCAGAGCTCTGGTTGAAATCAATGCAGAAGACAAACCTAAATTAAGGGCAGCAGGTTTCATGACACGTGATCCTCGCGAAGTTGAACGTAAGAAACCGGGTCGGCCCAAAGCACGTAAGAGATTCCAGTTCTCTAAACGTTAATCTCAGTTTAGTATCTAAATTGACAGGACTCCTTCAGTGGGACTACCTGGCAATTGCTTAAATGAAGAATGTAAACTTTTTAAAAACACAAAAATGTCAAATACGAATTTCGACGAATTATTAAATGCAGGTTGTCACTTCGGACACCTCACCCGTAAATGGAATCCTAAAATGGCTCCTTATATTTTTATGGAGCGTAATGGTATCCATATCATTGACCTGAACAAAACAGCTATCATGCTGGACAAAGCTTCTGCAGCACTGAAACAGATCGCTAAGTCAGGCCGTAAAATTCTGTTTGTTGCAACAAAGAAACAGGCTAAGGACATTGTTGCTGAGAAAATTTCTAATATTAATATGCCTTATGTGACTGAAAGATGGCCGGGTGGTATGTTGACCAACTTCCCGACAATCCGTAAGGCAGTGAAGAAAATGACCACCATCGATAAGATGGAGAAAGACGGTACTTTCGACCACCTTTCAAAACGGGAAAAACTTCAGATCGCTCGTCAGCGGGCAAAACTCGACAAGAACTTAGGAAGTATTGCCGATCTGACCCGTCTGCCAGCAGCTCTTTTCGTTGTGGATGTAATGAAGGAATATATTGCAGTGAAAGAAGCTAAAAGTCTCGGTATTCCAGTATTTGCAATGGTAGACACCAACTCTGATCCGAGTTGTATTGATTTCGTCATTCCGTGTAATGACGATGCTTCTACTTCTATCAGTTTAGTTATCGACCGGGTAGCCGATGCTATCAAAGAAGGTTTGTCAGAACGTAAAGCTGAAAAAGACAAAGAAGGCACCGAAAAAAAACCGGCAGCTAAGAAAGTAGAAAAAGTAGCTGAAGGCGAAGCTGAAGAAGTTGCAGAAGAAGCAACAGAAGAACAATAATCAAAAAATTACAAACATGGAAATAAAAGCAGCTGATGTAATGAAGTTGCGTCATGCAACTAATGCCGGAATGATGGACTGTAAGAAAGCACTTCAGGAAGCTGAAGGAGATTTCGATAAAGCAGTAGACATCATCCGTAAAAGAGGCCTGATTGTTGCTAGCAAACGTGCAGACCGCGAAGCTAAAGAAGGCTGTGTTTTGGCTCACGCAGAAGGGAAGAAAGGGGTTTTGGTAAGCCTTAATTGTGAAACCGACTTCGTAGCTAAAAATGAAAACTTCATCAATTTCACCAAACAAATTCTGGATGCAGCTTTTGAGAATATGCCTGCTGATAAAGATGCTCTTTTGGCATTACAAATCGGTGGCCGTTCTATCGCAGATCAGATTTCAGAACAAACCGGTGTGATCGGTGAAAAACTGGAATTAGCTTATTATGGCAAAATCGAAGCCGAAGCTACTATCGCTTATATTCACCCGGGTAATAAATTGGCTACTGTGATCGGTTTCAACAAAGATGCCGATACCCAAGTGAAAAAAGACATAGCGATGCAGGCTGCTGCAATGGCACCGATCGCTGTCGACAAAAACGACGTTCCTCAGGAAGTGATCGCTCACGAACTGGAAATCGGACGTGATAAAGCACGTGAAGAAGGAAAACCTGAAAACATGCTCGATAAAATCGCTGAAGGCCGTCTGAACAAATTTTATCAGGAGTCTACCCTGTTGAATCAGGCTTTTGTAAAAGATGCTAAACAAACGATCAAAGCTTATTTAGCAAGTCAGGACAAAGATCTGACCGTAACCGGATTTATTCGTTTTACACTGAACGATTGATCCGAACCCAATACAATAAGAGAGCCTTAGAAATAAGGCTCTTTTTTATTACCTCCGCCAAGCATAAATTTTTTTATTCCTTTATAGCCGAAAATGAAAATGAAACCTGCAACTTCAGGTAACCGAATTCATTTTTATACGTACGAAATATCTATAAAGGAAAAATGATGAAAATAACCAGATATTTACTTTTCTTTGCGTGCTTTATACCTCTCTTGTATTTCAGGGATTTTACTCCCAATAATGAATTGAAATATCTGAGTATTGCAGATGAAGCTCTCCGCGAAGGCCATTGGTTCACCTTTTGGAATCATGGCGCCCTATATGCCGACAAACCTCCTCTTTACCTCTGGATTGTCATGCTAGGTAAGTGGCTACTCGGTACACATTCGATGTTTTTCCTGGGATTGTTTTCCCTGATCCCGGCCTTGTGGATCCTGTTCATCATGGATAAATGGGTAAACACAGCCTTACCCTCCGACCTCAGGTTAAGCAGCCAATTCATGCTTCTGACGAGCGGTTTATTTACAGGCTCGGCCATTGTGCTACGCATGGATATGCTGATGTCTTTATTTATCATTCTAAGCCTGTATACTTTTTACCGCATCTATACCGGCCGATGTTCTCCTGCTGACCCGATCAAACTACCGATTTATATCTTTCTGGCCATTTTCACTAAAGGTCCGGTAGGTTTGATCATTCCTCTATTGACCATTCCGGCTTTTTTATTGGTAAAAAAACAATTCAAAACCATCGGTAAATATTTAGGTTGGAAACAATGGAGCATATTAATCGGGCTTTGCAGCTTGTGGTTTATTGCTGTATATCTCGAAGGGGGAAAAACCTATCTGAACAACCTGCTTTTCCACCAGACCATCAACAGGGCCGTCGATTCCTTCCATCACAAAGAACCTTTCTGGTATTATCTGAAAACGATCTGGTATTCACTCGCTCCCTGGACCCTATTTTACGTTGTCGTTCTCCTCATCGGGATACGCAAACACCTTTACAATAACGATATAAAACAATTATTCCTGACCATCCTTCTTACCGGTTTCGTGGTACTTTCTTTTTCAAGTGCCAAACTGGATATTTATCTTTTACCCCTATTCCCCTTTATGGCTTATTTGGCTTTCCTATTACTCCCCGAAATAGCACTCCCCAAAATCTATTTTACTATCGTTCTACCTGCAGCTGTACTCGTATTCGTTTTTCCGGCTTTATTCTTCCTCCCAGCCTTTCTCTCCCTGCCTTGGTTAGAAAGCTCTTATTTCTATTTCGCCGCCTTCCTGCTGTCTTCGTCGGCTATTCTGTGCTTATATTATCTTTACAAAAATAGATTCACTAATGCGACGAATAGTCTTTCTGTCGGTTTGCTCTTGTCTATTCTCATTGGATCGGTGAACATTTCCGAATTAAATAAATACATCGGTTTGAAAAATATTACTCAAAAAGCGACAAGAATAGCCCAAGAAGATGGTATAAAAAATTACTATTTCTACAAACTTCGAAGTGGAAAGAATTTAGATTCTTACCTAAATAAACAAATTAATGAAGTAGATCTACCCACTATAGATAGTCTATCAGGAAAACAAAATTTTATTCTATTCGTAAATAGAAACACACTCAAAAAAGAAAGTAAATTATATAATTTTTCAAATAATAATGAGTCATATACAATTGGAGATTACAGTATTATAATTTTCCAACAAAACTAAAAATTCAATGATATACGCACTCGGTTTTTTAGCACAAATTTGCTTCTCTGCCCGCTTACTTATTCAGTGGATTATATCTGAAAAAGAAAAGCAGGTAGTATCCCCTACTCTGTTCTGGTTATTAAGCTTATTAGGTTCATACTTACTTTTCTTTTACGGTTGGTTGCGAAATGACTTTGCCATAATTTTAGGACAACTTATATCCTACTACATCTACATTTGGAATTTGAACATGAAAAACAGCTGGCAAAAGATTCCGGTACTCATCCGCTACATTCTCCTCATAACCCCGATCGTAGCCATCGGATATATGTTAGCAGAGGTAAAAGGGTTCATCAATCAATTTTTCTACAATGAAAACATTCCTTTCGGCCTGCTTCTCTGGGGGTCTTTAGGGCAGATTATTTTCACTCTTCGCTTCGTCTACCAGTGGGTTTATTCGCGTAGGCACCATGACTCCATTTTACCGATGGGATTTTGGTTGATCAGTCTCAGCGGATCGTTGATTATCGTATCCTATGCCTTGGTGAGGCACGACCCAGTTTTAATTTTAGGCCAGTCGACGGGATTAGTCGTCTATTGCAGGGATATCTGGATTCTTTATAAAAATAAAAAACAAAATCCTGACCGGATCGAAGCTTAGAGCAAATTTCAGTTCTGTTTTAAATAGTATTCGCAGGATAAACATTTTTTAGATAATTTCAACTCATCGGAAAAAATCAGCTTTCCTAGCCGGTTCTTACCAACTCTATTCTTAAAAAATCTTTATTAAAGATGAGTATCTGCTATTTCATAATTTATATATCGTTTTTTCATCCAACGATACGCAAAGCAATCTTTAAAGGGTGATATGAGGCGATTACATAAATTGTATTTCGATTTTTCAGCTATTCGCGGGTAATGACGCACCGGTACTTGTTTCACTTTTCCTTGTTGTAGCAGGATCAGAGCCGGTAAAAAACGATGCATTCCAGTAAAAAAAGGTATTCGTTGCGCATATTCAGTATGCAAAATTTTTAAGGGGCATCCGGTGTCTTTCACCCCATCTTTTGTCATCAGTCTTCGAAACCCATTAGCTACTTTCGAGGACATATTTTTCACCAGACTATCCTTCCGTCCCACCCGAATCCCCATGACCAGCTCATAATCATCGGTATATTCCAACAAAAGATTGAAATCTTCAGGTGTAGTTTGTAAATCAGCATCTATATATCCGACCAACCTGGAGCAGGTATAATCGATTCCTGCTTTCATAGCTGCGCTCAATCCACAGTTTTTAGCCAAACCGATATAAAAAAAATCTTTATTCCGCCGGCAAATTTCTCTGATCAAATCACCGCTCCCATCTTGCGACCCGTCGTTCACAAACAAAATACAAGATTTCACTTTCGATTTTTTCAGAAAAGCCGACAAAGCAGTTTCAAGCCGCAACATATTTCCCCTTTCATTATATACCGGAACAATCACGGTCAGGTCATAATCAGAAGTTTTATTAGTCATCATATTTAAAAATATAAAGCTGTATTAATTCATCCTATATTCAAACTATAGTAATATTAAAAATGTATCTTTACGCCGTATTTTAAACCCTATTTTTTCTAAAATGCGAACATTTTCTCACCCCGGTTACAAACGGTTCTTATTGTCTGTAGGATGTTTGTTATCCATACATTTCACCGCTTTATTCTTTCTCACACTATTCAGACTCGTTTTTTTCTTCAGCGCCAATTACGATTTTCCGGATCAGGAGCATGTCGGTTTTATGTCGATATGGCCTGCCTTTATCCGGGGAGTCTGGTTCGATAATGTAATCGCTTGTTACATACTCCTCATCCCTTTAGTAGCTGTTTCCATTTCGGCTTTGTTCAACTACTACGGTAAAATACTCTGGAATGTTACATGTATTTTTTTCAGTTTATTCTATGGAATCGTATTGCTGGTTACGGCAGCCAATATTCCCTATTTTCAATATTTCTTTAAAATCATCAATTCGTCGGTCTTCAATTGGTTCGGCTATATGAATACGACAGCCGGCATGGTATTCGGAGAAACCTCCTACTACCCTCCTTTGATCGGCTTTCTATTGACTTTAGTGTTATTTATCTGGCTCATGCGACGATTGATCCGTCATTTTCAACGGTTACTAAATACAAAAAATCCGTCTGTCTTTTGGCTCGACCGTATTTATATCTTCCTGACAGCCTGCATCTGTATCGGCCTCTGCCTGTTCGGTATCCGGGGACGTACCGGATATAATCCGATAAAAGTCAGTGCAGCTTATTATTGTACCGATCCGTTTTTGAATCAATTGGGCATCAGTCCGGTATTCAATCTGTTAAGCAGTACGTTAGACGATTCACGGAAAGAAAACCGATACCTTCATCTTATGCCGGAAAACGAAGCGTTGGAAAATACCCGACACTATTTAAACCGGCCGGGAATCGAAGGGATCTCTCCCATTGCACGCCAAATCAACGCCTCCGACAGTTTAAGACGTCCGAATATTGTGCTGATTTTTATGGAATCGATGTCTGCCCATCTGATGAAACGTTTTGGACAGCAGAAGGAGCTGACTCCTTTTCTGGACAGTTTATACCGACAATCCTTAGCATTCTCTAATTTTTATTCCTCAGGAATCCATACGAATCATGGCATGTATGCGACCCTTTATTCTTTTCCTTCCATCTTAAAACGAAACGCGATGAAAGGTTCTGTCATTCCCACTTATTCCGGTCTTCCGACTATATTAAAAGAACAGGGTTACCGCACCATGTTCTTTATGACCCACGAATCCCAATACGACAATATGAATGCTTTTTTTCGTACCAATGGCTTCGACGAGATCTTTTCTCAGGAAAACTACCCGTCCGAAAAAGTAGTCAATGGTTTCGGCGTACAAGATGATTTTCTTTACGACTATGCACTGAATCATTTGAAAAAACAGTCCGCTCAGACTAGTCCGTTTTTTGCTGTCTTACTTTCTATCAGCAACCATCCTCCTTACGTGATTCCGTCTTATTTCCAGCCTAAAAGTAAAAACATAGAAGAACAAATCGTAGAATACGCCGACTGGTCGATTCGTCAATTCATGCATAAAGCCTCGCAACAACCTTGGTTCGACAATACGATCTTCGTCTTATTGGGCGATCACGGAAAATTAGTCGGCAATCCGGATAGTGAAATGCCTCAATCGTACAATCACATTCCTTTGATGTTTTATGCTCCCGCACTTCTCACCGCAGAAGAAAAAGAAAATTTCGGAGGACAGATCGACGTAGCTCCTACTTTATTGGGTATGTTACGTATCAATTATATTCAAAACAATCTGGGAATAGATTTATTAAAAGAAGAACGTCCTTGTATGTTTTTTAGCGCAGACAATATGTTAGGAGTCAAAGACACAAAACATTTCTATATTTACGATACGGAAAGTAAACAAGAGTTCAATTATAATATTCATAACGGAACTCTAAGCCCGGCAACAGCGAATGCGACATTCGACTCACTGAAAACCTATGCCTTCTCCATGTTGCAAACGACAGAATATCTGATCCGTAAACAACTGACAACCGACAAACCACATTCTAATCCATAATAAACCATGAATACAACCCACCTTATTATCGTAGTTCCGTGTTATAATGAGGAAAGCGTACTTCCGGAAACTATCCGGCAATTATCCGGCGTCCTGAACAGAATGCTGGAAAACGGAAAAATCTCCATTGGAAAAATATTATTTGTCGACGACGGCAGTAAAGACAAAACCTGGGAAATCATTACCGAGGCAGGTAAAACAAACGGACTCGTCGGTGGTTTAAAATTGGCTCATAATTCCGGTCATCAATACGCCTTGTTAGCAGGCCTGGAATGGGCCAGTACACACTGCGATGCCGCCATTTCAATCGATGCCGATTTACAGGACGATGTCGATGCTATCGAAGAGATGACCGATTGTTTCCTACAGGGAGCGGATATTGTCTATGGAGTAAGGCGGGAACGGACGACCGATACCTGGTTTAAGAAAAATACAGCTTTATTATTCTATCAGCTAATCCGTAAAATGGGAAGCGATGTCGTCTATAATCATGCCGACTTCCGACTGATGAGTAAACGCGCGTTACAGGCACTCGTATCCTATCCGGAACGCAATCTATTTCTCCGTGGAATAGTCCGGCTAATCGGTTTCCCCGAAGCTTACGTATATTATGACCGGAAAAGCCGGTTTGCAGGAGAATCCAAATATCCGTTCAAAAAGATGCTTTCTTTTGCCCTGGACGGTATTACCTCTTTTTCTGTAAAACCGCTTCAGCTAATCCTGACGGGAGGATTTATTTTCGGAATAATCGTCCCCATTATCATGATTATTTACGCCTTGGTACAACATGCTCATGCCCATACCATACCGGGTTGGACCTCCTTACTGGTCTCTATCTGGTTTATCGGTGGAATGATTATGATGGCTATCGGAATAACCGGAATATATATCGGAAAGATTTACAAAGAAGTGAAACAACGTCCCCGTTATTTTATCGAAGAAGATGTCAATCTGAAATAAATAACCGGGCTATTTGCAGATGGTCGGATATTTTCCGACCATCTGCAAAACACGGTTTCTGTTAAAAACGTTCTTCCGTTTCTGCATTTCCTATCGCCTTCTCTTTGGTAAAATGAAGAATATGGATTATATCTCTGACATCACAACTCCGGCGATTCGAAGTATAAACCGTATCTAAAACATATTCCTCTCCATATTTCTGACGAAATTCTTCCAATAGCCCCTGCTTCACTAAAACGTAGCCTTCTTCAGGCAATTCTTTTTCAAAAAGCGCCATCCGGTCACCATTGAAAAAATTGACACTATAGAAGAAATAAGTATAAGAATAAATTTTTCCTTCGGGCACCCATTTCCGTGCTTCCTGCGCCAAACCGATATCCGATTTGGTATTCAATACGGCAGGCTGATAAACTCCGTCCAAAACGACAAATATCATAAACAATAATCCGCACAAAGCATACAATACCTGAGTATTCCAGGGTTTACTTTTCAATTTTCTAAGCAAAACAACGACAGCAACAATCGGTAAAAAGATCAGAACAATATTGAATAAATTCATTGGAATTTCTTCCAACGCATGCAAAAAAGCGATATTCTCTACAGCCCTTTTACCCGCAAAAATCGTGTCGGGAACAACTCCTGCTTTCACGACAAAAAATACGACAGTCAGTAAAATAATAAGGCAAGAGATAACGATAGCAAAAATCTTTATGGCAGTTTTCCCCATACGAACCAACCAAAGAAAATAAACCGCCAGAAAATAACCGATAAAAGGGTATATCGGTAACAGATAAACACTTCTCTTACTTGCAGGGATACAATAAAATACAAATATCAGTGCTATAGTCAAAAAAGAATACAAGTGAACCGGATCACTGGTCCGGACTTTCTCTACCGTTTGTTGCCACTTCTCTTTCCAGGTCCCGGTCCATTTGCGGTAACGCAAACAGAAAAGAGAGAAGAGCAACAACAAAGTCCAGGGGAGATAGCCGGCCATAAGCATATAAATATTATAATAAAAAGGATTTTCATGGGAAGCATAAGACATCTTACCTAAAAATCGCCCGAAATTTTCTTCCATCATTAAATCTAAAAATTCCTGCTTTCCTTCGTTGTAAGCCAAAACATACCAAATGGCAGGTAACACACAAGCCAATAGGGCTATCCCGATAAAACGCAAAACCAATTTCCAGAAATGTCCTTTTCTTATCCAAAGAAATACGCCGGCTACCAAACAAGGCAAAATAATCCCCACCGGTCCTTTAGTCAAGGTAGCACATCCCATAAACAGAATAGCCAGCCAGGGGATCCCTCTCAAATCTTTTTCATACCACGAATAAAAACGGATAATAGCCAACACAATAAAAGCGGTCAATACCATATCTACCCGGCAGGTGAAACCGGCACGGTGTACCTCGAAACAGGTCAACATGACAAAGGCGGTCAATAACCCGACAGTTGCCCCTTTACGTCTGGCATAAAACCAATAAATAGCGGCAGCCATAATGATCAGGGCCAAAGCAGACGGAACCCGGGAGGAGTATTCGGACACTTCACCGCACAAAGTGGAAACAGCAGCCACACTCCAATGCAAAAAAGGAGGTTTAAAAGCAATCTCACCACCATAATTCCGGGGCAAAATCCAATTCCCGTGTTCCAACATAGAATAAGCCACAATAGCTTCCCGAGGCTCACCTTTCGTATTATAATCCGTTAAACCTAAAAGAGGGAAAATGGTTAATACACATATTGATAATAATATCAACAAATTACGATTCTGTTCGTTCATCTTCATCAATGATAAAAAATTAACAATAAAAACTACGATCTATTTTTTATACAGGCTTTGCTCTATAATCGGATAAAAATAACTAGTTTTGTTGTAATTTTTCACAATATAGAAAATCTTTTTGATAGAATAAACGATAAAAATGAAATCTGTCATTCAACTTTAAACCTAACATGATGAAATTTAACAGGATACTTCTTAAACTCAGCGGAGAGTCGTTAATGGGCGCTCAAAAATACGGGATAGACGTGACCCGTGTCGAAAGCTACGCCCGACAAATAAAAGAAATCGCCGAAATGGGCATCCAGATAGGAATAGTAATCGGCGGAGGAAATATTTTCCGGGGACTGAGCGGTACCAATAAAGGATTCGACCGGGTTAAAGGAGATAGTATGGGTATGTTGGCCACCGTAATCAATAGTCTGGCACTCAGTTCGGCACTCGACAACGAGAATTGCCGGAACAAAGTACTGACAGCTATACGCATGGAGCCCATCGGAGAATTCTACTCCAAAGCCAAAGCGATAGAATACCTTGAAAACGGCTATGTCACCATTTTCAGTGCCGGAACGGGTAATCCCTATTTCACAACCGATACAGGCAGTAGTTTGCGTGCCATAGAAATAGAAGCCGATGCCATGTTGAAAGGGACACGGGTAGACGGTATTTATACCGCCGATCCGGAAAAAGATCCGACAGCCACCAAATTCGAGAAAATCACGTATGACGAAATTTATAATAAAGGGTTAAAAGTCATGGATCTCACCGCAACGACCATGTGCAAAGAAAACCACCTTCCTATCGTTGTTTTCAATATGGATGTTGAAGGAAACCTTAAAAAATTAATGGAAGGCCAACAGATCGGTACGATCGTCTATTAATCTGCTAATATAATATGAACTAATAGGTTGATGTTTGTTATTAGCCCATTATTTATTAGCAAATGATGCATACATGAGTATCCTTGATTCTATAAATACACCTGAAGATTTAAAAAAAGTATCTGAAGATTCATTGATTCAGTTATGTCAGGAAATCCGGCAGAAAATCATCGATGATTGTGCCGAAAATCCGGGACATCTCGGATCAAGTCTGGGAGTCGTAGAATTGACTGTTGCGCTTCATTATATCCTCGACACCCCTTACGACAATCTTGTTTGGGACGTCGGACATCAATCTTATGCCCATAAAATACTCACCGGCCGCAAAGAACAATTCAAAACCAAACGTATCTACGGAGGAATCAGCGGTTTCCCGAAGATATCGGAAAGTGAATACGATTCGTTCGGTACAGGTCATTCTTCTACTTCGATTTCGGCAGCTTTAGGCATGGCTATTGCAGCAAAAATCAACGGAGAAACCGGGCGGCAAAGCGTGGCCGTAATCGGCGACGGTTCGATGACAGGCGGAATGGCTTTCGAAGCCCTCAACAATGCCGGGGTATACGATTCCAACCTATTAGTCATCCTGAACGACAATAATATGGCGATCGATCCCAACGTAGGAGGCTTGAACGAATATCTGTTGGACATCAGTACTTCTAAGACCTATAATAAAATCAAGGGGGATGTATGGAACGTTTTAGGTAAACTAAACCGGATCAGTCCAGGCATGAGGAATTTTATCCAGAATATCGACAATAGCATAAAATCGATGCTTCTGAAAAAAAGTAATCTTTTCGAAGCTATGGGATTACGTTATTTCGGTCCTGTCGACGGCCACGATATCCATCATCTGATCAAAATATTACGGGACCTGAAAAATATACCGGGTCCTAAAGTTTTGCATTGCATTACGGTCAAAGGAAAAGGATTTAAAGAAGCCGAAATCAATCAAACAATCTGGCATGCCCCCGGCAAGTTCAATAAAGTGACCGGAGAGCGAATTAAAGAGAATAATCCTAACATTCCGGCCAAATTTCAGGATGTTTTTGGAAACACAGTCACAGAGCTGGCGAAGAGCAATTCCAAGATCATCGGAATCACCCCTGCTATGCCTACCGGCTGTTCATTAAATATCATGATGCATGAAATGCCGGATCGTTGTTTCGATGTCGGGATTGCCGAGCAACACGCCGTCACTTTTTCTGCCGGCCTGGCGGCAAAAGGATTTGTTCCTTTCTGCAATATCTATTCTTCATTTATGCAGAGAGCCTACGATCAGGTGATTCATGATGTCGCCCTACAAAATCTGAATGTTGTATTTTGCCTCGACCGGGCCGGTTTTGTCGGAGCCGACGGAGCCACCCATCATGGAGCTTTTGATTTAGCCTATTTCAGATGCATTCCGAATATGATCATCGCAGCTCCCCTGGACGAAGCGGAACTGAGAAATATGATGTACACCGCCCAATTACCTGACCAGGGACCTTTTTCCATCCGCTATCCACGCGGAAACGGTTTTCTTGCCGATTGGCATACTCCTTTTCAGGAACTGGAAATCGGTAAAGGCAGATGTTTGATCGAGGGAGAAAAAATAGCGATTTTATCTATCGGAAGTATCGGAAATGTAGCGAAGAAAGCTGTATCTCACTTCGAAAAATCGCTCGTCGCCCTTTATGATATGCGTTTTTTAAAACCTATAGACGAAGAATTATTACATACCGTTTTTCAAAAATTTTCTAAAATAATCACCTTGGAAGACGGAACGATTCAAGGTGGATTAGGAAGTGCTGTCGCCGAATTTATGGCCGACCACCAATATCATGCTACTATAAAAAGATTAGGAATTCCGGATAAGTTTATCGAGCACGGAACTCAACAACAATTATATGAAGAATGCGGATTCGATGAAAAAAGCATAACCCGGTGCATTCAGGAAATGCTCATAGAAAAGGATACCAGAGAATGAAAAACGAATTAAACAAACATTCAAATATAGTTTTGCCGGACTTAGGGTCTTGTTACAAAAAACTAAAACAGACCTTTACCAATCTTTCGGACGAAGAATTAAAAGGCCTGCTTCGTCCGGATTCGGTCAAATATTACAAGAAAGGTGAACTGATTTACGCGGAAGGCACAAGAATCAAAGGTTGTTATTTCATATACAGCGGAATCATCAAAATATATCAAACAGGACATGAAGGGAAAGAGCAAATTATCAAATTCGATCAGGAAGGAGACCTCTTCGGCTTCCGTTCAGTCATCCGGCACGAACCTGCTTGCACCTCTATAGAAACACATTCAGAGGCAATTCTATGTTATATACCCGATTCGGTTTTGTTAAACTTAATCCGGAATAATTCAGGTTTTGCCTACGATATGATGCAAATAGCCTGTAAAGAATTGGGCGATTCGAATCGTTACATCCGGGATATTGCACAAAAATCTGTAAAAGAACGCCTGGCCGAGATCTTACTCCTCATTGCAGATGATTTCGGTATCGAACAAGACGGAAGTTTAAAACTGAATATCACCCGTGAAGACCTTAGCAATTTTGTCGGGACAGCGACAGAAACCGTTATTCGTTTACTTTCCGACTACAAAAACGACGGATTGATCGAAGTCAAAGGACGTAAAATAAAATTATTGAATATTGAAAAACTGAAAACGATTGCAGGAATGTAAAAAATATTGTATCTTGAGGGGCATTTAAAAAGAGGAACCTTCAAAGAAATACAATATGTTACAAATCTCAGAAAAAGGAAAAAAAATCCCGGCTTCTCCGATCCGTAAGCTGGTCCCTTATGCAGACCGTGCCAAAGAAAGAGGAATAAAGGTCTATCACCTGAATATCGGACAGCCGGATATCGCTACTCCTGAAGTAGCTTTGAAAGCAGTCCGGCAAATGAAACTTCCTGTAATCGAATATACGGCTTCCGCCGGAAATCATACACTTCGTACCAAATTAGCCGGATATTATCAGAAATTAGGGATCTCCCTGACCGAAGAAGACATACTGATTACTACCGGTGGCTCGGAAGCCATTCTGTTTGCTTTCATGAGCACCTTGAACGAGGGAGATGAAATTATTATACCGGAGCCGTTTTACGCCAATTATACGGCTTTCGCCTTAATGGTCGGAGCCAAAATTAAAACGGTAACAGCAAAAATCGAAGACAATTTCGCCCTTCCACCGATGAGTGAATTTGAAAAACAAATTACACCCAAAACCAAAGGAATTGTAATTGTCAACCCCAATAATCCGACAGGTTATCTATATTCCCCCAAAGAGCTGGAAGAGCTGGCGAAGATTGTAAAAAAACACGAATTATACCTATATTCTGACGAAGTCTACAGACGATATTGTTATGATGGCTTAAAACATTTTTCAGTAATGAATCTGAAAGGAATCGAACAAAACACCATTCTTTTCGATTCCATGTCGAAGCGTTACAGCGAATGCGGTATCCGTGTCGGAGCGATCATCACTAAAAATAAAGCGATATTGGATGCAGCCCTCAAATTCGGCATGGCCCGCCTTTGCCCTCCCGCTTTGGGACAAATTGCAGCCGAAGCCTCTCTGGACACCACCGACGAATATTTTGAAAGCGTCTATCATGAATATATCAAAAGAAGAAACTTCATGGTAGAAGCCTTGAATAAAATGCCGGGAGTGGTTTGTCCTATACCCAAAGGGGCCTTTTATTCCATAGTCAAGTTGCCTGTCGACGACGCTGAAAAATTCGCTCAATGGTTATTGGAAGAATTCGACTATAACGGTCAAACCGTTATGCTCGCCCCTGCCAGCGGCTTCTATTATACTCCCGGATTAGGCAAAAATGAAGTAAGAATAGCTTATGTACTAAAAATCAGTGATCTTCAAAAAGCGATGGAAATTTTATCCGTAGCTTTAAAGACTTACCCGGGAAAGACATTATAAATTAAGAAACAGATTAATAGGCATTTTCCGGGAAGTTTTAGCAGATAGCTTTCAGCTTTTAGCTTTTAGTTTTATCTTTGCAGCAGAAAAGAATTATTTTTTAAAATAAAATTATGACATCGGATTCCGAATTTAACACCATCAGACCCTATTGCGATAGCGAAATAGAGGCAGCAATAGAACGTCTATGTAAATCAGAAGAATTTTTGACTCTGTTTACACACCTAACTAAAATGGACCGTGCAACCATACAAGGAGCTTTACAAGGAATTCGAAGCCGTGCGGAATTTCAAGCCAAATTTTTCGGTCCGGCCATCCAATCTCTGATCAATACGACTACAGACGGAATTACAGTATCAGGAATGGAATTGGTCGACAAAAATACTTCTTATATTTTTATGTCCAATCATCGGGATATCATTCTCGATTCGGCCATCCTGAATGTACTTTTGCGTCAACATGGTAATAAATACACCCGGGCTGCTATAGGAAGTAATCTCCTGATCAACGACTGGGTAACCGATTTGGTCAAATTAGATTCTTGTTTTGTCATAGAGAGAGATATAACAGTGAGAGAAATGCTTACGAGTTCGGCTCTCCGTTCAAAATATATCCGGGAAGTCATCGAAGAAAACGAAGATTCGGTATGGATCGCCGAACGGGAAGGAAGAACTAAAAACGGCGATGATAAAGCCCAACCCAGTCTATTGAAAATGCTGAAGATGAGCGGTCCCACCCAATTCGGGATCAATTTCAGAGAACTACATATCATGCCCCTCGCCATCTCCTACGAATGGGAGCCTTGCGATGCCCTGAAAACCTCGGAATTATATACCAAAACCGTCGGAGAATATATCAAAACTCCCGAAGCCGATATGAACAGTATGCTCACCGGGCTAAGTGACTACAAAGGACGCGTACATTTTCATATCGATCAGCTCACAGATCAGGAATTCGATGAACTGGATCAACTTCCCTCCAATGGAGACAGAATAGAAGCACTCGCCGGAATTATCGATTCTAAAATTCATCAGAATTTCAAGCTTTGGCCGAATAATTACATTGCCTATGATTTATTACATTCGGTAAATAAATTCAAAGCATTCTATACCGAAGAAGAAAAGAAACGTTTTATCGAAGTGATGACTCAAAAAATGGATAAACTGGAAGGGAATATTTCCCTACTGAACAATATTTATCTGGAAATATATGCTAATCCGGTAAAAAATCAATTGAAATTATAATCCTTCGTACAGCAAGGACGAATACAATGTTTAACGGATAAGAAAAAACGATTCGCCTGCCGCATTTTAATTTTACATATAAGTTATACCCACTATGAAAATTATTCGCCTACTGATAATACTCACTGCTTTCTTACTGATGATATCGAGTGCACTATCTCTATTTAGCAATACCGATAGGACACCGGTCTATATCAACGTCGCTTCTATGGCTTGTTTAATGATAGTCGTTACACTGTTAAACTTCAAGAATAAAAATAAAAACGAACAATAATGTACAAAGTAAAACGTACAATTTACGTCGATAACCAATCGATTGACGTTTGGTTCGGATTAGTAAGCAAAACCAAAAACGGTAAAAACGGAAAATATACGGTCTATCTGTTGACCGACGATCCCAACAATCCTTATAATCACGCGGAGCCTATCTTGAGCAATATCACCTCAAAAGAAACAGCCGTCCGAAAAGCAATCGAATATACCAAAGAGCTGTTTCATAATATATTGATCAGCCAAAAAAACAACAATAAATCGCAAGAAGACAATGGAAAGAAAAGTCAGAGTTAGATTTGCTCCAAGTCCGACGGGAGCGCTTCACTTAGGAGGAGTAAGAACAGCCCTCTTCAATTATCTGTTTGCCCGCCATTATGGTGGAGATTTTCTTTTAAGAATCGAAGATACTGACCAAACCCGGTATGTACCCGGTGCAGAAGAATACATTATAGAGTCTTTGAAATGGTGTGGCTTAAAAGTGGATGAAGGAGTTGGGGTAGGTGGAGAATACGGTCCATATCGTCAAAGTGAAAGAAAAGAAATCTACAAAAAATATGCCCTCCAACTCGTTGAATCGGGAAATGCATACTACTCTTTCGATACAGCCGAAGAATTGGATGCGATGAGAAAAGAGTGTGAAGGCCGTGGGGAAACATTTATTTACAATGCCACGAGCAGAGGTAAATTAAAGAATTCCCTGAATATGGATGCCGGTAAAGTAAAACAATTGCTGGAAGCGGGTGTGCATTATGTCATCCGTTTTAAAATGCCCGAGCATGAAGATCTTCTCCTTCACGACATTATTCGCGGAGAAGTCCATTTCAACAGCTCCCTGCTTGACGATAAAGTGCTCTATAAGTCGGACGGAATGCCTACTTATCACCTGGCCAACATTGTAGACGACCACTTAATGAAAATCACCCATGTTATCCGTGGAGAAGAATGGTTGCCTTCTCTTCCCTTACATGTGTTGCTTTACAAAGCCTTCGGTTGGGAAGACACCATGCCTGAATTCGCTCACCTCCCGCTGATCTTAAAACCGGTAGGGAACGGCAAATTAAGCAAACGGGACGGTAACAAAATGGGATTCCCGGTATTCCCGATGGAATTTACAGATCCGGCAACCGGAGAAAAATGGCATGGCTACAAAGAAGACGGTTATTTCCCTGAAGCATTCATCAATATGCTGGCCCTTTTGGGATGGAATCCGGGTACGGACCAGGAAATATTCTCCCTTCAGGAGTTATGCGAACTATTCACTTTAGACAGAGTTAAAAAGTCAGGAGCTAAATTCGATCCCGAAAAAACAAAATGGTTTAATCATAAATATTTGGTGGCTAAACCGGATGCTGAATTAGCAGACCTAGTCGACGAAATGCTTAAAGCAGAACAAATCGTTTTCGACAGGAAAAAAACCGAGAAAATCTGTAGTCTGATGAAAGAACGCTATAATTTTGTAGCCGATTTGTATGCAGACTGCCGCTTTTTCTTCGTTACTCCTACCGAATTTAATGAAAAAGATACCAAAAAATATTGGAAAGAAGATACACCTGCTTTAATGCGTGAATTACTGGAAATACTGAAGAGTATCGATGATTATTCTTTTGCCAATACGGAGAAAATCATTTCTGCCTGGATCACCGAAAAAGGCTTAGGCTTCGGTAAGGTAATGAATCCTTTCCGGGTAGCCATTATCGGTGCTGCTAAAGGACCGCATATGTTCGATGTTATCGAAATTATCGGTAAAGAAGAAACGATACGCCGTATGGAAAAAGCATTGTCCACTTTATAAAACCAAATCATGGAATCGGAAAAACAATATGCCATGTTTATTCATCTTTCCCAATTGGCCGGAAGTATCGTCGTCGGTTTGGGATGGATATTGCCTTTAGTATTGTGGCTGACTAAAAAAGATAGCTCCGAATACATCGATGCCAATGGAAAAATCGTGATGAATTGGATTATTTCCTGCTTGATTTACGGTATTGTCAGTGGTATACTTTGCCTTATAGGGATCGGTGTCGTCCTGCTCATCGCCCTGGCGATATGTAACCTGACATTTATTATCATAGGTTCCGTCAAAGCAAGCCAGGGAAACTTATGGCCTTATCCTTTATCTATTCCATTTATTAAATAAAGAAAAGCAGTTATATACATATTTGCACTTATAATCGTACATTAGGGTAAACATGTATATAAACACTTAAAGAAAATAACCGGAAACTGATATTCCGGTTATTTTTTTCTCGCTTTGTAACAATCTACAGGTGCTGTTCGTCATAGTTGAAAATTGTCTTAGCTATGAAAAAATTTATCGTAATCCTTTTATCCAACTTTATTTTCACAATCAGTTTTGCACAAACCGATGCCGCTTACCGGATCTTCGGTGAAATTATGACAGTAGAGAATAAAGTCTATAAAGGTTTCATCACTTGGAATGGGAACAAAAATTATTGGATAGATTTTTTTGAGGCCTCGAAAATTGAAAATCCTTATCGTTCCTATTTCAAAAGGAGCGACGGATTGGTTTTCAGAGCAAACGACAGGGAATTCATAACACCTCCGACACATAATTTTTGTTGCCGTTTCGGAAATATAAAAAGTATCCGGCCCACTGACGTAAATGAAATCGTTCTGCAATTAAAAAACGGAGACCGACTCACTTTGGTCAAAGGGTACTCATCGGACATAAATACCCATATACGAATTACTACTCCAACCGAAACGACCTCGATAAAATGGGATCATATCAGTGAAATTCATTTTATGGGAGCAGACAAGGAGGCCATTGCCCCCGAAACGAACCAAGTCGCCGGTACGGTAAAAAGTACCCAGGGTATATACAAGGGAATCATTTATTGGAATTCCCAGCAAAGACAAAGTCAGGAAAAAATGAACCAGATAAATACTTTTTTAAACAAAATAAAGAAGTTATATGCATTCAAAGGTAAAAACGGGAACCATACTTTCGGATTGATCCCCTTAGTCTCTCCAAACGATGACCCTGCAGATGCACAGATCAATGCACTTTACCCAGTAGAAAACATAACGATCAACATGCCCAATATCGGTAGCGTATGTGTATCCCGGGCACAATTCGAAGAATTGACGATCATCCCCATCTCCGAATTGAATTTATTGAGTTATGATGATTTTCCAAGTCCCCAAGCCATAAAAGGAGAAGTAGTCACCCGCTCGGGACAAACTTTCGCCGGTAACCTGGCTTACGATCTGGACGAGAGCTATGAATTTGAAGTGCTCGACGGTAAAAACAATACGATCAGCTACCGTATCCCGTTTCGTTACATCCGCTCCATCGCACCAAAAAATTACAAATATTCCTTTATCACGCTACGGAATAACAGTCAGCTCAGCCTGGGAGAAACTTGTGATGTCAATCAGGATAACAATGGAATTATTATTTTCAGGAACGGTCAAAATCCAGTATACATCCTATGGTCGGAAATAAAAGAAATCAATCTGAAATGATCAGGTTGTAATCATCTGAATAGCGCTTTTCTATTTCATCGAAAACCTCCCAAAGAACGTCGATCGTCGGAGCCTGTAACATTCGGATCCGAAGATCCCTGAAATGAGGTAAACCTTTAAACATATAGGCCATATGACGCCTCATATGCAGTAATCCACGAACCTCGTCGATCCACTCTACCGATAAGAGAATTTGTTCTTTGATCACCTCGATCTGTTCTTTTACAGATAAATCGGGTAATAACTCACCCGTTTCAAAATAATGCCTGATTTGTTTAAATATCCAGGGATGCCCGATCGTAGCTCTTCCGATCATTACGCCATCGACTCCATACCTCTCGAAAGCCTCTTTCGCTTTCTCCGGAGAAGTAATATCTCCATTGCCTAAAATAGGAATTTTTATCCGGGGATTATTTTTTACCCGGGCAATCGGTTCCCAATCGGCTTCTCCGGAATACATCTGAGAACGGGTACGCCCATGAATAGCCAAAGCCTGAATCCCCACATCCTGCAAACGTTCAGCAATGTCTTCGATAATGATATGCTCACAATCCCAGCCTAAACGGGTTTTTGCCGTCACAGGAATCTTAACGGCTTGTACAATCTGCCGTGTCATTTCAACCATCAAAGGAATGTCCTTCAACATGCCGGCTCCGGCCCCTTTCTGAGCAACCCGTTTCACCGGACATCCAAAATTAATATCTATAAAATCAGGCCGAACCTCCTCCACAATTTTGGCAGCTTCGACCATAGAATCGATAAAACGTCCGTAGATCTGAATCGTAACCGGACGTTCTGTTTCATCGATCGTCAATTTTTTCAACGATTTATTCACCGAACGAACCAACGCATCGGCAGATACAAACTCAGAATACAACCAATCCGCACCATATTTCTTACAAAATTTCCGGAAAGGAGGATTGGTCACATCTTCCATCGGAGCCAATATCAATGGCCTGTCTCCTACTTCTATCCCAGCTACTTTCATTTATTATTCAGATATTTTAAACATTATATTAACGGTCTTCCCGGCAAATACGCTAATTTTACGACAAAAATAAATAAAATGCAGTTGTAAGATGATGTTACTGATAAAAATCAGCCTATTATTTAGCCTGTTATTGCCTGACTCCGGAAAATGGCAAAGAATTCAGACCCCGGAATGTATTTCGTTCCTGTTTCCTAATACTCCTGAAAAGATTGTAAATACAAACAACGGGATACGTTCCACCATTTACCAAACCAAAGATCTGACCTGCGTATTTGGAATTGTTTGTTCAGATATGTCATCTAAAAAGATCAGAATAACAAGTGAATACGCTCAAATACTTTATGAAGAACTTAAAAAAGGGAGTTTATCTATCGAAACGGCGATCCTCAAAGAAGAAAAAACGATTCCTTACGAAAATATGATTATCAAAGAAATTCAATACTCTATCTATAAAGATAAGTATGAGATGACCTATATTAAAAGATTTATTTTCAGAGATAATTATATTTATCAAATATCGATAGGAGGACGTACCCGCCATATGTCTGTCATTCAAAACGAAATGGAAACATTCTTCAATTCTATATCCTTCCACGATCCTACAGAAAAGATAAACGAAGTTCAGAATTAGTTTTATTTGTAACTTTTAGCTATATTCGATCGTCATATCTGCAACATGACGAGAAAAGAATATAATAAATGCGTTGATGATTTCGCAGATGCTTTGTTCCGATTTATCGTAAAATCCAGTCACAACAAAGCATTAGCTGACGATATCGTACAAGACAGTTTCCTGATTTTATGGGAAAATGTCTCCGAAATTGCATGCGTTAAAGCGAAGTCATTCCTTTTTACCACCGCCTATCACAAGCTGATCGACACGTTTCGTCATGAAAAAAAGAATGCAGACTTTGAAAATATAAATCCGACAAGTTATTTGACCGAGGAAAAATTTACCGATTTAAATGAAATCCTCGAATTTGCACTCAATAAATTACCGCCGATACAGAAGACGGTTGTATTATTAAGGGATTATGAAAATTACTCTTACAAAGAAATTGCAGAAATTACTTCTTTA
This sequence comes from Odoribacter sp. N15.MGS-14, assembly GCF_000980245.1. Taxonomy (NCBI): domain Bacteria; kingdom Pseudomonadati; phylum Bacteroidota; class Bacteroidia; order Bacteroidales; family Odoribacteraceae; genus Odoribacter; species Odoribacter sp. N15.MGS-14. The sequence continues at coordinate 81,519 of NZ_LARE01000011.1, read as the reverse complement.
TCCGAGACTCAAGTGAAAGTGTATATTTTCAGAGCCCGGAATTTTATGAAAGACTTTATTCGTAAACCGGAACTGATACTTTAATACAAATACTATTATTAACAATATATCATGAATATAAATAGAAATAATTATGAGAAATATTTCATCGACTACTTAGAAGGTACTCTTTCTAAGGATGATATTCATGATTTACGGGTATTTCTTTTGTTTAATCAAGATCTGGCGGAATTATTGGATGACATAGCAAAAATAAAATTAACCGCTCCCTCGGTCCGATATACCCGTAAAGAAAACCTCAAAAAAGATGAACTCCATGCATGTAAAGATTATTATGCGATCGCTATTGCTGAGAATTCGCTCAGCACACAAGATATTTCAGACATTAAGCACTCTTCCCGTAAACAAGAAATAACAAAACAGGCAGAAGTATACCGTCAACTGAAACTAACACCGGACACGAAAATACGTTATACCCGAAAATCCAAGCTTTACCATTCGGCTTACCGGCAATTAGGGTACAAATATAGTTCGATTGCTGCTATTCTCCTTTTGATACTGACCATCGCTATAACAGTCCTGAAGTCCGATGATATTCACCCCCAGGCAACCGAAATAACCATGGTCCTTCCGCCTGCGATCGAGATTCCTGCTATAGATCGGGTTCTATCTATAAAAGAGCAATCTTTGCCCCCGCTTCCTTGTCCAAAGCCGGTTATTCCGGTACAACCGACAAGAATCCCGGTAATGACCATCCAGGAATTACCCATTTGTGGAATAACTCCTACTTCGGTTCAGGAAGCGGCAAAAATCCGGATGAGTTCTCCTGCTTTTAATTCTTCAGAACTTATTTTAACAGAAAATGCGATAGCCTGGAAGCCTTCGGAAAGTAAATTTTTAAGTAACAACCTCTTTTCTTCTATGATCAATACAGGAAAAATGATTGCAGAAAAATTGAAAAACAATATCGGTAAGGAGTAACAAATATCCCCCTTAATCCGTCACATTCGAAATAACACATAAATAATTAAAAATAACAATCATGAAAATTCTACTCGCTATCATTTTGATTTTTCCAATTTTCAATATCGTAGCACAAAATCCGGTTCAACCGAAGGATTCTACTGTAGGAAAAGACGAATTGATCATCATTTCACCGGAAAAAAAAGTCCATTCCGATACCTCTGAATTAATGATTATTAGAGACAGTAGTCAAAAACACAAGGAAGCAAATATTTCCGAATTATTTATCATAGGCCGTAATGCCTATAAACGGGGACATATCTGTAAAAACGACCAATACCCGCCATTCGAAGGACATTGGAGTGGATTCTATTATGGTTTCGTCAATTTCGGTAATACCGACTATTCGATGTATGAAGGCACAGCATATGAAGAATACGGAGAATTTATGGAATTGGATTGGAGTCATTCTTTTGCAATGCAATTCAATGTCTTTAAACACAGTATCAATCTGGTACATCGAAATAACTTCGGTATTGTATGGGGGGCCGGGTTTGAATATCAGCGGCTACGGTTCGAAAATAATTATAGTTCCGTAACCTGGGCCGATCATCAACTTATTCCGATCGACTTACACGAAAATGATAAAATTGCCAGTGTTAAACGTAGTAGTTTTAAAACTTTCTACCTGACCATCCCTTTAATGCTTGAACTTCAACTGCCTGCGGCTAAAAGAAACCGATTCTATATTTCCGGAGGTATTATGGGAGGGGTAAGATTACATTCGAAAACAAAAGTCGTTTATAAAGATAGCAGCGGGGATAAACACAAAAAGAAAGAAAAAAATAATTTCAATATGGTCCCCTTCAAAGCCGATCTCGTCGGAAGAGTGGGCTATAAACGCCTGAGCCTTTGGGGAAGCTACACGCTGACCAATATGTTCAAATCCGATAAAGGCCCGGAACTGCATGCTTATACGGTAGGCATCGGTGTTACCTTTTAGCAAACGATAAAAAGTTTCCGGGAATACAGCAGTCAAATTATTGGCCGGCTGCTGTCACCTGGAAACTTGAAAACACAAACTATTCGTTCATCACCTTTGTTTGCCGGTCGATGGAAGCTTGGTGAATCGCTTTGAAAACTTTTTCTAAAAACTCATTATCCAGTCCCATCTCAGCTCCTTTGACAAACACCTTTTCCAGGATTTTATCCCAACGTCCGGGTTGCAGAATAGTAATATTATTTTGCTTTTTATATTTTCCGATTTCGTCGGATACCTTCATCCGCCGGGTCAATAGCTCCAATATATCGTTATCGATATCATCGATCTGCGCCCGCAATTCATCTATGTTTTCCTTGTATTCTATGTTTTCCGAATCTATATCCCGGATAATCAGTTTTCCTAAAATTTCCCGAAGAGAAGTCGGTGTGACTTGCTGTGCAGCATCACTCAAAGCTATTTCAGGACAAATATGGGATTCGATGATCAGTCCGTCGAACCCCAAATCCATCGCTTGCTGGGAAATTTCCTGAATATATTCCCGTTTACCTGAAATATGGCTTGGGTCACAAATCATCAACATATCGGGAAAACGCCGTTTTATCTCGATAGGTAATTGCCACTGAGGAACATTGCGGTACTTGGATTTTACATAAGCAGAAAAACCCCGATGAATCACACCGATTTTTTTCAGTCCTGCCATATTTAAGCGTTCCAAAGCACCGATCCAGAGTTCGACATCCGGATTGACAGGATTTTTCACTAAAACCGGAATATCGGTACCTTTTAAAGCGTCGGCTATTTCCTGCATAGCAAAAGGATTGGCAGAAGTACGTGCCCCGATCCACAACATATCCACGCCGGCTTTCAGAGCTTCGTACACATGTTTGACATTAGCTACTTCCGTAGAAATTTTCATTCCTAACTCACGCTGCACCCGCTTCATCCAGACTAATCCTTCGGAACCGACTCCCTCGAAACAATTCGGACGGGTACGGGGTTTCCAGATCCCTGCCCTCAAAACTTCCACTCCGGCGGCCTTCAAACCTTTGGCTGTTTCAAAAACCTGTTGTTCACTCTCCGCACTGCAAGGTCCTGCAATAATAATAGGCTTAGTAGTATCTGTAAATAATCCCCAGTCCTCTACTTTTACCAAATCTAATTTTGTCGCTGTCATATATTTCTTTTTTATAAATTCAAATTAGTATTCTTACCGGATGATCCTTTTTATCTTATTAGCCTTATGGATCAAGTCCTTCACTCCTTTTTCATCATAATCTGCAATATGTTTTTTAAATTCCTGCAATTTTTCGATATAGGTATCTAAAACAGTCAATATATTCTCTTTATTCTGAGAGAATATCGGAGCCCACATGTCTGCATTACTTTTAGCCAATCGTACCGTCGATGAAAAACCACCGGAAGCCAGGTCAAAGATATTCTTTTCATTCTTTTCTTTTTCCAAAACAGTCAACGCAAGTGCAAAAGAAGTGATATGGGAAATATGGGAAATATAAGCCGTATGCATGTCATGATGTGCGGCCCGCATATATATCACCCTCATATTGAGGCAATCATACATTTGCTTGACCAGTTCGACGGCTTGCATATCCGAATCTTCAGCATTGCAAATAATGCCTGCCCGTCCGTCGAATAATCCGGGCAAAGCAGCCCAGGGACCCGAATATTCTGTCCCTGCCATGGGATGAGCAGCGACAAAATTCTTCCGGTTCGGATGATAACGAACCATATCGTTGATTTTTTCTTTCGTCGAACAGACATCGGTCACTACCTGACGGTCCACCTTATCCAGTATATCCGGGATCATCCGGATAGCTATACTTACCGGCACAGCTACGACAATCATATCGCTCATAGCAATACATTCTTCATAACTGACGATTTCGTCGACCAATCCCAATTCCTTCGCAGCCGAAGCATGCAAAGCATCCGCTTCAACCCCGACAACACGATCGGCAAAACCCCGGTTTTTCAAATCTACTGCCATAGAACCACCGATCAATCCAACTCCTATTATTCCAACTTGCATATCAACATTTCTTTTTATCCGACATTTACAACTGCTTCAACACCACGAACCATGTTTAAAATGACTCACATGTAAAACCCGGCGAATCCGTCCGGCAGCTTCACGTAATACCTCTTGTTTCGCACACAATGAAATCCGGATATAACGTTCGCCGTTACTTCCAAAAATAAAACCGGGAGTAATAAATACATGCGCTTTTTGCAAAATCATATCCGACAATTTTTCCCCACTCTCTTCCCGGTCATCGATCTTTCCCCACAAAAACATACCTCCGCTATGTTTATCGTATCTCACACCCAACAGATCGAAAATTTCTCCGGCCAATTTCTGTCTTTCCCGGTATTCTGCATTCAATTGTGCATACCAATCATCTTTTTGGGATAAAGCTTTCACAGCTGCCAATTGGAGCGGTTTGAACATACCCGAATCCATATTGCTTTTCACTTTCAACACCTGGGAAATGACATCTGCATCTCCGGCAATCATCCCGATTCTCCAACCCGACATATGATGTGCTTTACTCAGTGAGTTCAGTTCCACACAGCAGGTTTTCGCCCCATCGATACTCAAAATACTCAGCTGTTCATCATTTAATATAAAACTATAGGGATTATCATTACAGATCAAAATCCGGTGTTTCAAGCCAAACTCTATCAACCTTTCGTATAATGCCATCGTAGCTTTTGCTCCGGTAGGCATATTCGGATAATTTGTCCACATCATTTTTACCCTGGAAAGATCCCTGTTTTCCAACTGTTCAAAATCGGGCATCCACCCGGTTTCTTCCTTCAAATCATAAAGCACGATCCCGGCTTCTGCCAGTAAAGAAGCCGAGGAATAAGTGGGATATCCGGGATTAGGTACAAGCACTTGATCTCCTTTATTCAAAAAAGCCAGAGACAATAACAAAATTCCTTCTTTAGAACCGGCCAAAGGTTGAATCTCCGTATCCGGATTCAAATCTACCCGATAATATTTCTTATACCAGGTAGCAAATCCTTCACGCAGTTCTTTTATTCCTTTATAACTTTGATAAGCGTGATTACCTGGATGCTGAGCCTCTTTGATCAAAGTCAGGATAGCTTCCTCGGGTGGCATCCGGTCAGGGGCACCGATTCCCAGATTAATCACTTCGGCTCCTTGTCGGTTCATCAAATCAATCTCTTGTAATTTTTTTGAAAAATAGTATTCACTGACACTATTCGTTCTGTTTGCCGGTTTAATTATCATCGTTTACGATTTTTGATTTACAACTTATATACTTTCTAATCAACAATAACTTTTATATTCCCCCATCACTGTCAGTTCATCGACCAATGGTCTTACAGCATTCATCGCTTCCAGATAATGTCCGTAATCATCGAATTTCAGATCCACATAAAAAAAATACTGCCATTCCTTCCCCGGTATAGGCAAGGATTGTATTTTCGTCAGGTTAAGGTCATAAAAGGCAAATATGGAAAGTACCTGCGATAACCGACCTGTCTTATGAGGCAACGTAAAGCAAATCGAGGATTTATCGATATCTTTCTCTGATACGGTAATATGGTCGTCCAGGATCAGAAAACGGGTGAAATTTTGCTTATGAGTCTCTATACTAGCCTGAAGAATCTCCAAACCGAATAATTCTGCAGCCAATTCAGAAGCAATCGCACCGATCCGTCTTTGTCCGTTCCGCATTATATCGGCAGCACTTTTGGCTGTATCTTCCGATTCTACCAAACGGATATGTGGATATGATTTAAAAAATTCACGGGTCTGGGCTATAGCCATATAATGGGAATGCACTTCAGTAATCTCTTCTATAGTCTGCCCGGGCAAAGCCATCAGGTTTTGCTGAATCCGAAGGAATACCTCCCCTTTCACTTTGCGGGAATGTTTATGCAACAAAGAATAATTCGGTAATAATCCTCCTGCCACGGTATTCTCGATAGCCATGATAGCTCCCGAAGCTTTTCCCTGATCCAAAGCAACAAACAAATCTTCAAAACTAAGACATTCACACACACCGATCTCATTTCTATAAAACAACCGGGCAGCTTGCTCGTGAAAACATCCGTGTACTCCTTGAATTGCAATTTTCGTCATTTTCCGTCACTTTTAATTCGTATATCGGTCAATAAAAAACCCCGGACATTATGCCGGGGTTTATATTATTCCATTATTATTTTCAGGACAAAATACACAGCCTCCGGCTACTCTTCATAAAATAAAAGTAGAAGTAAAAATAAAACCAGCTGCTAAATCGAAAATACGTCGCCATCTTTGTCCAAATAAAAAAGCCCTGAGTGATCAGGGCTTACTTTAATCCTATTTTTTAATCATTACACGGAAGCCCTTTACTCTCTGCTAAAAAAGTAAAAATAAAAATAATATGCATTCCAAAATGATTTCATCGCTCTGTTTTTGTTTTGTGACGACAAATATACAAACAAATCTATTTCTTGCAAATGTATCCCATTTATTTTTCAGAGAATCTCTCTTTTTAGTACAAATACGATTCTCAATGTTTAGAATATAACATATAAAAGCCTCCCTCCGATATACTTACTGATGAGCTTTTTTTCTAACTTTGTCCGTATAAATTTTAATCCTATATTCATGTCAGATCCTAAGACCTTATTCCTACTAGACGCCTATGCACTGATATACCGGTCGTATTATGCTTTTATCAATAATCCCCGGATTACCACCACAGGAATAAACACCTCCGCCACCTTTGGTTTTTGTAATTTTCTGATCGAATTATTAGAATTAGAAAAACCGACTCATATCGCAGTGATTTTCGATCCCGAAGGTCCCACTTTCCGGCACGAAATGTACACACCTTATAAAGCACAACGTCCCCCGATGCCGGAAGATCTGAGAAAATCCATTCCTTATATAAAAAAAATTATCGCAGGTCTGGGTATTTCTTGTCTGGATGCGCCGGGTTACGAAGCCGACGATTTTATCGGTACCCTGGCCAAAAGAGCGGAGAAAGAAGGTTATACCGTTTTTATGATCACGCCGGATAAAGATTATGCCCAGCTGGTCAGTGAAAAAGTTTTTATGTATAAACCCGGACGTTCAGGAAATAAATCGGAAGTCTGGGGTATTCCCGAAGTATTGGATCACTTCGGGATCGAACGGGTGGATCAGGTCATCGATATTTTAGGACTGATGGGAGATACGGCGGACAATGTTCCGGGATGTTCCGGAATCGGCCCTAAAAGCGCTGCTACCCTGGTCTATAAATATGGAGATATCGACGGAATATATGCCCATATCGATGAACTCAAAGGCAAACAACGGCAGAATCTGCTCGATTGCCAGCCAACCGTCCATTTGTCACGTACCCTGGTCACTATTTGTACCGAAGTTCCTACCGATATCACTCCCGAAGATCTTGAGAAGAAACATATCGATGTAAAAATTCTGGATCCTATTTTCAAAGAACTGGAACTCTTTTCATTGGTAAAACGGGTATTGAATACAGATATAGAAGAAGATACCTCAGAGAAATTGTCGGACATCAAAGTCAGTTATACCGACCATTCCCAAGATCCGGCTTCTTTACTGCAAAAACTGGAAGAAGCAGATCTTTATGCTTTATATGTTGTTTTCAAAAACGGGACTCTGTATAATTCCTGGCCGACTCATCTGTGCTTCTCGACAAAACTTCACGAAGTAAGTTATATCAATCTGCCTAATGACAAAAACAAGGCATTGGAAATCATACTCCAATTCCAGGCCATTTTTGAAAACAAAAATAAAATTTTAATATCGGCCGATGTAAAAAACGATATCATTTGGTTGAAAAGAGCAGGTATCAAACTCAAAAATGATATTTTCGACATTAAAATAGCCCATTATGTACTCCATCCGGACATATCACACGACTTAGGCCGGGTTGCTTTGGAATACCTCAATTATAAACTCTCGGGAAGTAAAAAAGAAGATCAGCAACTCACGCTCCAGTTCGATGAAGAAGCAGGGACGGAAGATAACGATTTTGCAGAGAAAACCGATGTTATCTTCCAGCTTCGTGAAAAACTCTGTGACGATCTGCAACAGACCGGCTTACTGGCACTCTATAACAACATCGAAATGCCACTGGTTTTTGTACTCGCCGACATGGAATACGAAGGAGTAAGCATCGATTGTAACGAACTTCAGTCCATTTCAAGCGAACTAAAAGAACGGATCGATATCATTGAAAAAGAAATCTATGAATTAGCTCATCAGGAATTCAACATCAGTTCCCCCAAGCAATTGGGTGAAGTACTCTTCGATAAACTGAAAATCGACAGTAATCACAAAAAGACAAAATCCGGTCAATACAGTACTTCAGAACAAGTGCTTGTAAAATTAGAAGACGAACATCCCATTATCAATAAAATACTGGATTACCGGGGATTAAAAAAACTTTTGACGACATATGCAGAAGCACTTCCCAGTTTTATCGACCCGGGGACAGGAAAAATACACACTCATTTCAATCAGGCAGAAGCGGCAACCGGTCGTTTAAGCAGCCTGAACCCGAATCTGCAAAATATCCCTATCCGCACAGAAGAAGGCCGGAAAATCCGTAAGGCTTTCGTTACCGGTAATGACGACTATTTGTTTTTCTCAGCCGACTATTCCCAGGTCGAATTACGGTTGATGGCTCATTTAAGTCAGGATAAAGAATTGATTCATGCTTTCAATCACGGTATAGATGTACATACCGCTACAGCTTCAAAAATTTATCATGTCACCTTAGAGGAAGTAACTCCTGAAATGCGCCGCCGGGCTAAAACAGCTAATTTCGGTATCATATACGGTATATCTGCCTGGGGCTTGGCCGAAAGACTCCACATCAGCCGCAAAGAAGGCAAAGAATTGATCGACGGTTATTTCGATCTTTATCCAGGCGTGAAAAAATACATGGAAGAATCCGTCGAAAAAGCCAGAAAAAAAGAATTTGTCGAAACAATTATGGGCCGCAGACGTTATCTCCGGGACATAAACTCCCGGAATGCCGTAGTCAGAGGGATGGCGGAACGAAATGCCATCAATGCTCCGATACAGGGATCGGCTGCCGATATTATAAAAATGGCTATGATCTGTATCCAAAAACGCATTCAGGAAGAAGGATTGATGTCCAGAATGATCATTCAAGTTCATGACGAACTCAATTTCAAATGCCATAAATCCGAACAATATCTCCTGAAAAGCCTGGTGACGAATTGTATGGAGCATGTAATAAAACTCTCTGTGCCTCTAACGGTTAGTACAGGATTCGGAAACAATTGGTATGAAGCACATTGACCTGTAAAAAAACTTGTTTCAATTTAATAAATGTAAATTAATCCCGATTTTTTTATATTATTGCAATAAATTTCAATCAAACCAATATGCGAGTATTTATTAAAAATAGAATCCTGTTCTATTTTATATTTTTCATATATACTCCGGCTAGCTTCGCTCAGGATTATTCCTTTTCTCAATTTTGGGAGAATCGGATTTATTATAATCCTTCCTTCGTTGGTTTGAATGAAGGTGAATTCAACGGACAATTGACCTATCGGAAACTCTGGCCCAAATTTCCGGGTAATTTTTCAACGATTTTTTTTTCCGCCGATTTAAAAACATACAATAATTATGGATTCGGATTATCCGTTATTTCAAGTGATGAAGGGGGTGGTTTTATAAAATCGAACAGTATCGGACTATCCTACTCCTGGAGAGGGTATTTCAACAAAGAAAAAAATATCTACTTTCAATTAGGAGTGAAAGGTTCTTATTATGACGAAAGGCTGAATCCGAACAAATACATTTATTCCGGGAATCTTCATGAAATATACGGTAACATTCTACCGTTACCGGCTTTGGACATTGTCAATGAAAAACAAAATTATTGGGATTTCAGTACAGGTTTTATGATCTATGTTCCCTGGGAACGTCATTACCGTGAATTTATGCATAATTTCATCGGATTTTCCGTCAATCATTTCACCCGCCCCAAAGACAATTTTATCGAAGAAAATGCCCGGATTCCGATCAAACTGAGTTTACAATGGAATAGTTTTATCAGAACCTCCCTTTATAGCCTCGACAAAAAAAGTAGTTTATATGTTTGTCCGGGATTATTATATGAAAACCGAGGAGATCGATTATTATCTTCCTCCTCATTCGATAACTTTATCGTCGGTTCGGATATCACCACCGATCCCTTATTCGGTGGAGTATGGTATAGTTCTCAGCTCCTGAACAGCGATAAAGAAAATTATAAAGCGATCATTTTCAAACTTGGACTCAAGTTGAATTCTGCCAATAAAAAATTTGAATATCGTCTGGCTTATTCCTACGATATGTCTCTTGGAAATTTAGTAAAATCAACAGAAGGATCCCATGAAATCAGTTTCAACATCACCTACAGATTCAATGCCAAATACCGATATAACATATTTTCATTCTGAACAAGATAGCCTGTCTATTCTACCATTACATCAAACTGAAACAGACACATTTGAAATCTATATGCCTGCTGGTCGATTTTTACCTTCGACACAGTTGGAACACAATAAAGATCTGTTCGGAAACGTACTATTCACAGTCGGTTTCCTAATTATTTTTGCATTTGTAAGATTAAGAGGTAAAGATCTGTTTTACAATCTATTGAATACATTATTAAAAAGGAAGAAAGCTGAAATTATTTTGAATGAAGGAATATCTTCCAATCTGATCTGTTATATTCTATCCTTATGTTTGTCCTTCTCCATCATTTCTATCGGTATCGTCTATGTCATCGAAGGAAGTTTTATCAATTTATTTACATTATATCTTTTCATCGGCTTATTTCTTTATCATTTTCTTCTTCTCTTGATTGTCCGGTTATTCGGATGGACTTTTAACGCTAAAAATATGGCCGACGAAGTCATCGTAAATTTATGGACTTACAATATTTTGTCAGGACTTTTGATTTCACCTTTTGTAATTGCAATCTTTTTCGTGAAATCTTTTGCTGTTATTCCTCTATTAAAGATAGTTATATTCGGTGCAATTTTACTTATGATTGTTAAAATTATAAGATGGATTGAAATATTAATCACGCATAGGGTTTCAATTTTGTATATGATTTTGTACCTTTGTGCCCTCGAAATCATGCCACTTCTTGTGCTTTACAAGATGGTAGAATAACATCAGGGTATTAATTTAAAACTTTACTGCTTTGAAGATAAAAAAGATACTCGTATCGCAACCGCAACCAACTACAGAAAAATCTCCCTATTCTGAACTAGCGGAAAAATACGGTTTAAAACTGGAATTTCGTCCTTTTATTAAGGTTGAAGGAGTTACAGCTAAAGAATTCAGACAGGAACGGATCAATATTCTTGATCACACTGCTATTATTTTTACCAGCCGTACAGCTATAGATCACTTTTTCAGAATCTGCGGAGAGTTAAGAATAACGGTACCGGACACGATGAAATATTTTTGTATTTCGGAAGCAACGGCTTTTTATTTACAAAAATACATCGTCTACCGTAAAAGAAAAATTTTCTATGGGGATAAGAAAGTGGATGATATGACTAAAATTTTACTGAAACATAAAACAGAAAATTTTCTTGTACCTCTTTCCGATATCCACAAAGAAAATATTCCCGGATTACTGGATCAGTTGAATCTGAAATACACGAAAGCTATTCTTTATAAAACGGTTTCCAGCGATCTGAGCGATATCAAAAATTTGAAAGAATACGATATCATAGCTTTTTATACCCCATCCGGTATAAAATCTTTATTCCAGAATTTCCCGGACTTCGTTCAGGATACCACAGTTATAGCAGCTTTCGGACCTGCAACTGCAGTTGCAGTCGAAGAAGCAGGATTACGGCTGGATATAAAAGCTCCGACACCCCAATGTCCTTCCATGACAATGGCTATCGAAGAGTTTATAAAGCGTTATAACAAAGAAAACAAAACAAAATAATTCAAAAATGAAGCTAATCATAAAAAGTCAAACTTTTTGTGATTAGCTTCCCTATAAGTTACCAACCTGCATTTATGTACTCACTCAGCAAAGCCGAACGTCTATGTAGTAAAATTCTTTTCGAAGAACTATTGACTTCTGAGATCAGCTTTGTAAAATACCCGTTTCGGGTCGTACTCAAAGATTCGTCTATACCCGGAGAATATCCTGCCAGGATAGCGATCAGCGTGAGTAAAAAGAAATTTAAAAGGGCTGTTAAACGTAACCGGGTAAAACGGCTGACCCGTGAAGCTTACCGTTTAAACAAACCCGAATTCTATCAGCATATAATCCCCGGACATACAGTAGATATTCTATTTATCTACCTCGATCAGAATCTTCCGGTTTTTTCTAAAACCGAAAAGGCCATAAAAAGTGTACTGAAGAAGATTCCATCTTTACTATCCTCTGTTTCCTGATCCCGGTAAAACGATCGTATGACACTTATTAAATGCATAATCAGTCACTTATTACTTTTACCGATTCGGTTTTATCAATACTGTATCTCCCCTTTAAAGCCACCCACCTGCCGTTTTGTACCCACTTGTTCCCAGTATGCGATCGAAGCTATCCGAAAACACGGACCTTTTAAGGGATTATGGCTGGCTATAAAAAGACTACTCCGCTGTCATCCCTGGGGAGGCAGCGGCTATGATCCTGTGCCTTAAAAAATAACAATCCATCTTAAGGATTTGCTAATTTTCAATTTACCATTTTCAATTATCAATTATATATCGTATTTTCGTTAATTAAAAATCAGGTGTTGTATCACAAACAAAAATTTAAAATATAAATGAAAACAAAAAGAATTCTACTTGTTGGCATAGCATTCATCTCGATCACTCTCGGATTGACCGCACTGAGAAACGATGATAAAAGCTTTGAAATCAGTAAGCAGCTGAATATTTATGCCACTCTGTTCAGAGACGTAAATATGTTTTATGTCGATGAAGTCAATCCCGGTGACCTGGTCACTACAGGAATAAAAGCCATGTTAAAATCTTTGGATCCATATACTGTTTATTATCCGGAATCCGAAATGGAAGATGTAAAACTGATGACTACCGGAGAATATGCCGGTATCGGTTCCGTCATCAGTAAAAAAGGAGATCAGGTCATTATCCGGGAGCCTTATAAAGATTCTCCTGCAGATAAAGCCGGATTACTTCCCGGAGATATCATCCTGGCTATCGACGGAATTTCGGTGAAAGGTAAAAATACGGAAGAGGTAAGTACTTTATTAAAAGGACAACCGGGAAAAGAAATCACCATAAAAGTTCAGCGTGAATTTGAGACTAAACCACTAGAAAAGAAAGCTATACGAGAAAAAATCCAACTACCGAGCGTCCCTTATTCCGGTATGGTTAACGATACGACCGGATATATCTATCTAACCAGTTTTACCGATAAATCTGCTGCAGATGTCCGTTCGGCAATTATCTCACTAAAGAACAAAGGAGCCTCTTCTTTAATTCTGGACCTAAGAGGAAATTCAGGAGGTCTTCTGGATCAAGCCGTTGAAATAGTGAATTTCTTCGTTCCGAAAAATTCCAAAATAGTCGACACCAAAGGGAAAGTAAAACAATGGGATAAAGAATATACAGCCAAAAATAATCCCATCGTACCCGATATGCCTTTAGTAGTATTGATCGACCGGGGTTCAGCATCGGCCTCTGAAATCGTATCGGGTGCTCTTCAGGATCTCGATAGAGCTGTTCTAATAGGCGAACGTTCCTACGGAAAGGGATTGGTTCAAACAGTCCGCGATCTGGCCTACAATACGAAATTAAAAGTTACCACCGCAAAATATTATATTCCTAGCGGAAGGTGTATTCAGGCCTTGGATTATTCCCACCGGAACCCTGACGGAAGTGTCGGAAAAGTGCCCGATTCTTTGATTTCAGAATTTAAAACCCAATCCGGAAGAAAAGTGTATGACGGTGGCGGAATCAGTCCGGATATTAAAATTACTCCGGAAGATTATGCAAGAATCACTCAAGAACTTGTTTTACAAGATCTAACATTTGATTTTATCAATAGTTATGCCCTTCGGCACCCCAATATTGCCCCTATCAATGAATTTAAAATTACAGATGAAATATACAACGAATTCAAAACCTATCTGAAAGAAAAGAAATTCAGTTATGAAACCGAATCACAACAGATATTGAATAAATTGATCGAAGCAGCCAAAGCCGAAAAGTATTATGACACCGCCAAAGAACAAATTGCCGCTTTGGAAAATGATTTCACCCATTCTATCGACCGCGATATGGACCTCTTTAAAGATGAGATCACTTCGTTTTTAACAGAACAATTCATTCAACGTTACTATTATCTGCAAGGGGTAATAGAATATAAAGTCCAGCATGATCAAGAAGTAGCTAAAGCGGTTGAAGTATTAAACGATAAAGAAGTATATCGAAATACCCTGAAACCTGTCAAATAACTAAATAAAAGGCTGTTTATAGAAAATTTTTCTATTTTTTGTGACTGCCTTAAAGACCGATTGGCGAATCTAAAGTTTACAACTTATATTTACGATCGGAACTACAGATTCGCCAATCAGTATTAAAACAATACATATTAAGCTTTAAAGCAGCTGATTTACCTCGGCACTCTTTCGGATAAACTCTTATTATTCGGTTTCTTGATGAAAATACTCATGAATAAGTTGTGCTTTCTTCTTCCCGATCACCTTAGCCAGTTCTTCAATAGACTTTTGTTTGATATTACTAACTGACTTAAATTCATGCAATAATATAGTTTCAGTTGCTTCTCCGATACCCTTAATATCACCTAATATACTGTTAATCTGTGATTTTTCTCTCAATTTACGATGAAATGTAATACCAAATCGATGGGCTTCGTCCCGGATATGCATCAACGTTTTTAAAGCCATCGAATTTTTAGCCAACAGATAAGGATCCTTATCTTCAGGAAAATAAATTTCTTCCATTTGTTTTGCCAATCCTAAAATCGGTACTTTCCCATATAGATCTAATTTTTTCAAACTATTTACAGCCGAATGTAACTGTCCTTTTCCTCCATCGATCACGATCAGATCCGGTAATTCCAGACCTTCATCCAATACTCTTTTATATCTCCGGAAAATAATTTCTTCCATAGAAGCAAAATCGTCCGCCCCGACGACTGTTTTCACGTGGAACTTTCGATATTCTTTTTTAGCCGGTTTACCATCGATAAAAACTACACAGGAAGCCACTGGATTAGTCCCTTGAATATTCGAATTATCGAAACACTCCATACGATGCGGTAATGTAGGCAGTTTTAGTTCTAACTTAATGGTTTTCAATATATTAAAACTCGAATCTTCTTTCTTTAGATTCCTCTGCCGTTCTCTATCCAATCTAAAATAGGATACATTTCTTTCGGACAAATCCAATAATTGTTTCTTGTCACCTCGTTGAGGTATCACATATTGCACTCCTTCCAATTGAACATCCGGATAAAAAGGAACAATAATTTCTTTCGAATTACTATTCACCAATTGGCGGATCTCATAGATAGCGAAAGCAAGCAAAGCTTCCTTATCTTCTTCGATCTTCTTTTCTAATTCAACTGTATGTACTTGTATAACAGCACCATGAACAATTCTCAAAAAATTAACATAAGCATATTTCTCATCTTCCAAATAAGAAAAAACATCTGTATCGTGAATCGTAGTACGGACAATAGTCGATTTAGATTGATAATTTTTAATGGCTTCAAGTGCTTCTTTCATTCGATTGGCCTCCTCAAAATGCAGTGATTCCGCATACGAATTCATCTTCCTGGTCATAACCTGAATGACAGAAGACAAATTACCTTTCAAAATATTCCTCACCTGGCTGATAAATTCATCGTATTCTTCTTCCTGTATTTTACCAATACAAGGCCCGAGACAATTACCGATATGATATTCCAAACAAACTTTAAAACGGTTGTTATAGACAGCCTTCGTATTTAATGCAAGCTTACAAGTCCGTAATTTGAATAAAGATTTAATTAAAGAAATCAGTACATGGGCAAATTTTCCCGAAGTATAAGGACCGAAATATTCCGATCCGTCGTGTACAAAACGGCGGGTAAGAAACACCCGGGGATAAGGTTCTTTCTTAATACAAATCCAGGGATAAGATTTATCGTCTTTCAATAAAATATTATAACGCGGCTTATATTTTTTGATCAGATTATTTTCTAAAAGTAATGCATCTTGCTCACTATTTACAACAATATACCGTAAATCCGTGATTTTATTGACCAAAATCCGGGTTTTATTTGACTGATTACTTTGATTTAAATAAGATAATACCCTATTTTTTAAATTTTTAGCCTTTCCAATATATATAATTACTCCAGAAGAATCGAAATATTGATATACTCCAGGTGAAGAAGGTAATTCACTAATCTTTTTTTTCAAATGGTCATCATATAAAGCCATAACAAATTCAATCTGCTAAAAACTTAAATTTACTATATTCGAACAATCCTCTTTCACCTATTTTCAATTCAGGTATCACAATCAGAGCCATAAAAGAAAGAGTCATAAAAGGTGAATCGAGTATACACCCATTATGATGCAAAATTTGAATTAATTTATTCCAAATCATAGCTACCTTTTCACCATTTTCATCAGTCATAATACCGGCAATAGGTAAAGATAAAATGTCAACTTCTCCCTCAGATGCCACTGAAAGTCCTCCTTTTGCTGAAATAATAGAATTAAGAGCAATTAATAAATCCTGATCATTACATCCTACTGCAATGATATTATGGGAATCATGCGATATACTACTTGCAAAAGCACCTTTTTTCAGACCTATTCCATGTATAAAAGCAATCTGAGGAGGTTTATTCTCATAACGATTCAGATAAATAATCTTGAGTATATCTCTATCCAAATCAGATTCAAAATTATCGAATGAATCATGATTTGAAAAAATTACTTTATCTGTAATTAATTCCCCATCATACACCTTGATAGAAACGATATCGGATGTTATGGGTTTTCTCAAATCGGAAAGCTGGAGTAATTTCCGATTGAATTGATTCAAATTCGAAAAATCAGAAACTTCAGCTTTAATATCCGGCATAGACCAAGAACTAGAATATTTAAGTTCACCCTGTATGTAAACTTCCGATACTGAAAATGATTTTAAGTCTTCAAATATACAAAAATCAGCAGGATCTCCTATCCGAAGTGTACCTATCGGTAAGTGATAATGTTGTATAGGATGAAGAGAAGCTATTCTCAAAACCTGAAATAAATCGAAACCATCAGCAATAGCTCTTCGAACTATCTTATCGATGTGCCCGCAATGAATCAAATCTCCGGGATGAGAATCATCTGTACAAAACATCAAAGAATAAGGATGACTATTTATCAAGGATTTTAAAGCCTCGTAATTTTTAGCTGCACTTCCTTCCCGAATTAGAATTTTCATTCCTAAAGAAATTTTTTCCAAAGCTTCGGATAAAGATACAGATTCATGATCAGTAGAAATGCCTGCACTTACATATTGTTTCAAAACTTCCCCTATTATCCCCGGAGCATGCCCATCGATCGGTATATTATATTTTTCAGCTAATTTCAATTTACGCCATACTTCAGTATCTTTTTGTAATACTCCGGATATATTCATCATTTCCGATAGAGAAACAAACGAATAGTTTTGTAATAATTCCTCGATATGATCAGAATTTATTTCAGCTCCTGAATAATCAAAAGAAGTAGCGGGAACACAAGAAGGCACTGAAAAGAAAATTTTGATGGGTGCTTTCCAACTATTTTCTATCATAAACCGAATACCTTCTATTCCTAAAACATTGGCTATTTCATGAGGATCATTAATAACGGCTACTGTCCCTTTCGAAATAGCCAGTTTTGAAAATTCTTCAGGCACCAGCATCGAACTTTCAATATGTACATGAGCATCTATAAAACCAGGCGCTATGAAATTTTGATAAGAATTGGAATTTTCTAAAATATCGGTAATTATTCCATGGTCTATACAAATTGTTCCGGGAAAAATCCGGTTATTATAGATATCAATAATATTACCTTCAATTTTTCTCATCGGTTCAAAAATTCTTTTATAAAAATATTTTATAAAACACATATTTCACCCTTCGCACCTTTTTTATGTTCCACGTGAAACATTCGCCTCTTTACCGTCCCATCAATATCAAAAGAACATTAATATCAGCTGGCGACACACCACTTATACGAGAAGCCTGACCTATTGTTCTAGGTTGAATCTTTGACAATTTTTGACGAGCTTCAATAGACAAATTCGTGAGTTCTTCGTAATTAAATTT
Source organism: Odoribacter sp. N15.MGS-14 (assembly GCF_000980245.1). NCBI lineage: Bacteria > Pseudomonadati > Bacteroidota > Bacteroidia > Bacteroidales > Odoribacteraceae > Odoribacter > Odoribacter sp. N15.MGS-14. The sequence continues at coordinate 63,189 of NZ_LARE01000011.1, read as the reverse complement.
TCCAGCAATGACTAGATTCTCTAAACGGGATAATTTATCGGCTAACATTCGTTCCCGCTCGATATATCCCGAATATTTTATAGAAATTTCAGCAGCTTCAATGATTTCATCACGCAAAACAAATTCCCCGATAAAATTATTCAACGAAGGTAAAACATCGATCAAAGCCAATAATCCCACTTGAGGACGACTAAGAATATCCACCAACTTCATTCCTTGTCGGATAGGTGCTGTATTCAATGAAAGTAGAAAAGAATTGATTTCATCAGGTTTAACACTAAAATTCTTAATAAAATCAATTAACAAATCTCTCTTCTCTATTTTATCCAAATATATCTTATGTCTATTATTAGTAACTAAACCAATCTGAAATCCCTTAGGTGTCAAACGCATATCCGCATCATCTTGTCTCAATAAAATACGATATTCTGCCCGGGAAGTAAACATACGATAAGGTTCATCCACTCCTTTCGTCACTAAATCGTCTATGAGTACCCCAATATATGCTTCATCCCGATTCAATACAAATTCAACTGAAGAATGTAAAGATAAATGGGCATTGATCCCGGCCATCAATCCTTGTGCTGCTGCTTCCTCATAACCTGTCGTTCCATTGATCTGACCGGCAAAATAAAGTCCTTGAATCAATTTAGTCTCTAAAGTATGATAAAGCTGTGTAGGAGGAAAATAATCATATTCTATCGCATAACCCGGCCGGAAAATTCTTACATTCTCGAAACCTTCAATCAAACGCAAACCGGTCAATTGTACATCCCAGGGCAATGAAGAAGAAAAACCGTTTAAATAAAACTCTGTAGTAGTTTCTCCCTCCGGTTCCAAAAATAAATGATGACTGGTCTTATCGGCAAAAGTATTCAATTTAGTCTCTATGCTGGGACAATAACGAGGACCAACGCTCTGTATAGTGCCGTTGAATAAAGGACTATCGGTAAACCCCTGCCTCAAAGCATGATGTACAGCTTCGTTAGTATAAGCCATATAACAAGGCCTTTGGATCAGAGTATTCCTATAATCATAATGCAAATAAGAAAAACAATGAAAATCATTATCCCCGCCTTGTTCGGTCAATTTAGAAAAATCGATACTTTTTCCGTCTATACGGACAGGAGTACCGGTCTTCATCCGCCCCGTTTCGAATCCCAAGCTACACAATTGAGCTGTTAAACCGTGAGAAGCCGGCTCGGAAATACGGCCTCCTTCGAAACTTACCCGACCTATATGCATTAGGCCGTTTAAAAAAGTTCCGTTGGTTAAAATCACCCGTTTCGCATTAAAAACGACCCCCAAGGCTGTCTTAACCCCGTAAACCTGCCTATCTTTCACTACCAACTCTACTACATCATCCTGCCACATATCCAAACCATCCGTATGCTCGAGCTGATACCTCCAATTAGCAGAAAATTTCATCCGGTCGCATTGTGAACGAGGACTCCACATGGCAGGACCTTTCGAACGATTCAGCATTCTGAATTGAATCGAGCTCTGATCGGTCACTATACCGGTCAAACCTCCCAAAGCATCTATTTCTCTCACTATCTGACCTTTAGCAATACCTCCTATCGCTGGATTACAAGACATCTGAGCTATCTTATTCATATCCAGGGTGATCAATAAGGTATGAGATCCTAAATGAGCTGCTGCACAGGCAGCTTCACAACCCGCATGTCCGGCGCCGACAACAATTACATCATAATCCGGTAAAAGATTTGCCATTTTAAAGCGTTTTAAGAAGATCTAAGCAAATATTTTCATTTTTACGCATTTCCTTACTATCGACATCCGTTTTATCTTTAAATCCGATTAAATGAAGAACTGAATGACAAATCACCCTACAGAACTCATTTTCAAAAAAAGTAGAAAACATTTCGGAATTCGATTTCACTGTATCCAAACTAATGAATACATCGCCCGAAAGTACATCTCCTTCGCAATAGTCGAAAGTAATAACATCAGTATAATAATCGTGTTTCAAATATTGACGATTTACAGCAAGTATATAATCATCGTCACAAAAAATAAAATTGATAGCACCTACCGATTTATTATAATGTCCGGCAATCACCTCGATCCATTTACATATCAGCTTATCAGAAAAAAAAGAAGGATAGTCTGCTTTTCCTTCTCTATAAAACAAAATTTCTTTCATTGAAATAGCTTAAAAACGTTATTATAACCCAGGAAATCTTTCCCACAAAATAAAAACGCTGACACACACATTCACTACAAATTAAAAACCAAAGTCACCGTAGAACCTCCGTTTTCAAATATTAACTCATCGGACAAAGTTTTCATCAGATATAGCCCACGACCGGTTATTTTATTGATATTATCCGGTAAAGTCGGATCCGGTATAACTTCATAATCGAACCCCTCTCCTTCATCACTGACTGTCACCTTAAATTGTTTATCTGTTTTCTCAGCTACTAAACTCACCATTTTATCCGGTTGGCGTTTATTTCCGGATAAAATAGCATTATTAACCGCTTCGATAACCGATAAGCTGATCTTACCATACAATACAGACGGTAAAGCAAAATAATCAGTAAAAGTTTCTACAAAATTCTCAACTTTGACAATATTACTGATTTCTGACGAAATTGAAATTGATAATTTATTCATTCCCAAGCTTTATATAGTAATGGTTGTACATTGATTTAAAATAAGTATTTAATTTCAAATCAGACTTTTGAATATCCGTTTTAATGAAAGCCGATTTCTTTTGAAATTCAAACATCTGCTCAGGCCGATGAAACCGAGTCTGAGTGGCCGATTCAGATTTACGTTTATCTTCAAAATCCTCTTTCTCTTTTGATGCTTTTTCTGACATTAATAATTTATTATAAATTAAGTTATTCCGATTAATTAATTGACCGGAAACCGAATAATTAGCCATATCTCTAATATTTTGATCGATCAATTGGTTGATCTCATTCAATAATTGTTTTTCTCTGCTTGACATCGAACCAGCTTCTGAAATAAATTCATTCAAACTCTTTCTGAAGAGTTCGTTCTCTCTGATCATATTACTGATTCTTTGATGTAAAGGTTTACCTTTTTCACCATTTTTCATTTGAGAAACTAAATCTTCCAATTGCTTCTTCAGATTACGTTGAAATTGCTTCATTTTAGGATATCCACTATCACCTGATGAATTTCTTTGTCTTTCTTTATCGGAATTTTTTTCTCCTTGTCGTTTACCGGATCGATTTACTTCTTCCTTAGCTTTTTGTAATGCATCGGTCAAAGATAAAGCAATATCATTCAAATAATTAATAATATAATGTTGTTCCCTTAATAAATCGCTGCGTCTATTATCCTGAATGTAACCCGGTAATAATCCGAATTTTACTTCAAGATCATAAAACTTTCGGTCCAAAAGAGAAGCTAGCATCAAATTCGACTTAGCCAAGACAGATAAACTATCTTTTATTATCTTATATTCCTGTCTTTTTAAATCCTGAATACGGCCTAACTCATTATATTTCAAACTTTGAGCTTGTACATCAGAAAATTGCTGTAACAATTCTTCCTGTGATAGCGAAATTATTAAAATATTTTGAATTATCAATTCAATATCATTCTGAGGCAAGGATTTATTAACAAAATTTCGTTCTTGTTGTTGTTTCATTCTTTTTGAAAGTTCGAAAAGATCATCTTCAATCTCTTCTGACAACTTTTTATCTTTCTTATTCCCGGATATATTTTGCCTTTGTTGCTGCATTTTCCAAGACAATCGATCGAAATCGGTCTTAAAATCTTTCAAATCGAAAGGTTCTGACAAGGTTGAATTCTCTGTAATCAACTCTTCATAATTATTTTCTATCGCTCTCAAATCATTCAATATGCTTTTGTTCCGGGAATAAGCAGAATCCCGATCGAACGATTTGTTTTCCAGTAAACGCTCTAAACGGGCCTGATCCGATTTCAATCGATCGATTTGTTTAGAAATCAAATCATGCCTCTCTTCGATTTGAAACCGTTTCAACAATTCAATATTCCGATCCAATTCTTCACTGACCTGATCGAAAGTAAATTCCATTTTTTCGTCCAAACTTTTAAATTTATCTTTCGAAAATTCTTCGGAAAGCTTTGAAAATTCATCCAACAACTGTTTTATTTCACTATCCATCAAACGGTCCAGTAAATCCTGAATCTTCTTTTGCTTATCGATCAATAAACTGTCCTGAACAGTAAAACTTCGATTCAAATCCGATTTCTTCTGATTATTTTCTTTTACAGCTTCCAATAATCGATCCAACTGCTCTTTTTTCCGGACAACCTCCTTCGACAACTGTTGCTTTTCCCAATCATCAGTCGTATTATCCAATAATTTTTTCCGTAAATCCTGGATACCGGTAACAATTTCACCTGCTATTTTCTCAGCTTTCTTCAGATCATTGTTGACCGATTGACTAACTTCCCGGTTATAATCAAAAATAGTATTTAAATCAGGAATCCGGTAAATCAGCCGGGAAGAACGGGTACTCTTCGGACCGGAGAGATTATCGTTATCAAAAACCTCAAAATAATAATTTATTTCCGTTTTATCGGTACCGGCAAATTCAGCAAAATCAAAACTAAAATAAAATTCCTGTGTATTCAAATTCTTCATAAAAGATACCGGTACAACGACAGTCCTGTCTGTTCCCAGGGAATAATTGAAGCATAGATCTGAAAATCCATAATCATCGGTAATCACCCCATAAAAATAATGAAGAGAATTTTTCAAAGAATCCTGAATCTCCGTAATTTGAATTCCAGGGTATAAATCAGAAATGCATATAATATTGAAATTCAATAATTGACGATGAGAAAAATAAGCATTACTACCGGACAATATATATTCTCCCGAAGCTTTTATCTGTCTGGAAAAATCGGTCTTAGATACCGACTTCAAAGGAATAGAAATACTTTGTTCTTTATCTTCAAAAAATAAAGAATCCAAATTAGAATAGGTCAATTCAAATTGTAAAACCGAACCGTACAACACTTGCAAATCGACTGTATTGGTTAAAATTTCGGGCTCCTTTCCTGTATAAGCAGGAGAAATAGCTACCACTCGATAACCGTCGATAGAAGGAGTCGGCAACACCCTCAAAAGATAAGAATCGCTAGTTTGATCCTGCGTTTTAAAATAAAATTTCAAATCATTATTAACCAGTTCGAAATCATACGTAAAAATTGAATCAACGGAAGTCATTAAAAATTCTCCTCCGCCATAACAAATAAAAACAGGTTTTACAGTTGCATTGGGAATGGAAAGACTCAATTGCACCTGAAAGGTCTTACCATATTCTACTTCCAAACTTCGATTTAAAATGTGAAAACCTACCTCATTCGAAGGGCCCGAAACCTGTCTGTAATCTTTTAAATCCGAATAATAATCATACCATTCAAAACCGGTAAAGAAAAGAAGAACAAAAAGAAAAACAACAATAACCGATAATTTAAGATACAATATTCTGGGAAAAGACAAAAAAGAACGGGATGCGGTCAGCTGTCGATATTTTTGATTAAAAGCCGCTTGTTTTAACACTGTTTGTCCGATAACCAATTTATCCCGAAAAGCCAGATTATACACAGATATAAAAATATCGTCGACCTGACGGGGTATAACAGACGAGATTTGTTTTATAAGAATATCCCTGGATAATCGAAAAGACAAGAAAAACCGAATGAACGGTAAAAGGATAAAAAAGAAAAACTCTACTCCTAAGAGTAAAAATAAAATCAGATAAAGAACATATTTAAAATCGGGTAAAAGTCTGAAAAAAGAAAGAAGTCCGGCATAGAAGAATAAAAAAAGTAAAAAAGTAAAAAGCACAACCGCTACACCCTTCAACAGATCAAATCCTAATAACTCTAATCTGAAACAGGACAATTTCCTTCTAAAATGATTCTTCAGATTCTCATACACAGATTCCATCACAATTATTTAGCTAACCAAAGCTCCGGATTCAATTTCTCTGTATCCTTAAAAACTTCAAAATTCAAAACACTCCCTTTTTCTTCGTCATGAGCAACTTTTCCGATCACCTGCTTCGTTTTAACAACATCTCCTTGATTTACTTTTACCTCCTGCAAATTAATATAGACAGTAAAATAACTTCCATGACGTATAATAACTACATAACTGTCGATATCATTCATATACATAGCCACACTAACCACTCCTTGAAAAACGGAACGCACTTCAGCATTTTTTGAAGTTGTAATTCCAATCCCCCGACTGGCTACTTCAACCAATTTATGTATCGAATGATTAAATACACCGAATTTCTCAGAAATGAATCCTTCAGTCACCGGCCAGGGTAACTTTCCCTTATTTTTAGCAAAATCGTTCGATACCAATTGTTCTTCAGGAGTCAGTTTATAAGTCGAAGTAGTGCTACCGGATTTCTTGATTTGATTGGCTATCAATTTATCCAACTGTTTAGCCAACCTCTGACGTTTTTGCATTTCGGCTTGCAATTTTTTCCGAAAATCTTTCTCTTTTTTCTGAATCTGAGCAATATATTGATTTTCTTTCAATTGTTCGGATTCTAATTCTTTACTCTGTACACCGATTTCATTCAAAGCAGTATTCTTTTGTGCAAACAAATCCTTCAATTCTTTGTTTTTAACATCCAAAGAATCGTTTACCGCCTGAATCATATGTAATTGACGTTTAGAATATTCCTGAATCTGTTGAAAGTATTTAAACCGATTATAAGCCTGATTAAAATCTGCTGAAGAAAAAATAAACATCAATTTATCTGTTTTATTCCGTTTTTTCCAGCTACCATACACCAATTTCGCATAAAGATCGAGCATCGACTTCTTGTTCTCTTCCAGTTCTTTAATACGCTGCTCATTGGCAGAAATATTATTCTGAATAAGTCCTACTTCCTGATTTAAAGAACTCAATAGTTTTTTACTCTGTTGAATCTTCTGCCTTAAAATATTCAATTTCTGAGTAGAAACAGACTTGTTCTTTTCGGCTTCCTTCAACAATGAATTTAAATAAGCGATCTCCTTTTCAGTCTTAGCTTTTTGTTTTTTAATATCACTGATCGATTGAGCTGAGACATTTATCTCAAGCGAAAAAAACAAAACTAACAATATACCTAAAAACTTGTAGATCATGAATTATTCTATTCTTTTAAATTTAGGAGAAATTTTAAAATTCGGTTCCAAAGGTACGTCGAAATCTATTTTCAAAAATTTTAATTCCAGACTGGTTTTATTATTTCCAACCGCTAATTGGAAGACAATCTTTTCCGGAAAATTCTTTTCCGAAAACTGTTTAAATGCTCCATAATTCACACTCACAGACATATCTTCATCCAGATCTTCTACAGATACTTTTACAGGCCGGAAATACTCAGGATCTATTAAAATCCGCTGCAAAACCAGCATAAAATCTTTATTCTTTCGTTTTTTCTTATAGAATTTTTTGATCTTACGGCTAATTGCCCTTTCTTCTACAGTAGAAAGTTCATATCCCAATTCTGTCTTATCCAATTTATATTTCTTTTCCTTACCTAAACCTGCACAATCCTGAAAATCAAAAAAAGCATTCGTGATGATCTTCTCGACACAATCGAAACTTACCCGGACATCGAACTTATCATAAAAATAATCATAATCGGCTACAAAGAAGTTCTTATGATAAGTGTCTACAAATTTGATACTGTCTTTAGTCAATAAAATACGCGCTACTTCGATTCCTAATGGTGCTGTAACATTAGCCTGAATAAAACTATCCCGCTTAATTTTCAGAGAAGCCTTTAAACTATTGGATCCTTTCCCGTCTTTATAGGAAATATCCATCTTTTTAGCAAACAAAGTAGAATATTCCAATTCATTATTTTCGATATTTTTCAATAGCCGGCCTTCCGTTATAGAAGGAATATTCTTTTTTACCGCTATCTGTTTAGCAGAACGGCAAGACACTATTGAAACAACTACGATTATCAACAAAAATATATGTCCACCCAGTCTCATTTCATTCAATTCATCGTCTTTTAATCGGATAATTTACCGGATTGTATCTTATCATTCAATTCTTCCGAAACCCCACCTCCCATTTCAGCTGCTTTTTTCCACATCTTCAAAGCTTCCTGGTGTTCTCCACTCCGATATAGGATATCACCATAATGTTCATAAAGCACACCGGAAGGATCCTTATCCTTTTCTATAGCTAATTTAATATAATACCTGGCTTGAGAATATTCTCCCCGTTTATACAACACCCAGGCATAAGTATCCAGGTAAGTTGCATTATCGGACTCCATAGCGACAGCCTGTGAACTCATTTTTTCCGCTAAAGCCAGTCTTTCATTCCGCAAAGAGAGATAATAAGCATAATTATTCAATACCAATATATCGTTCGGATTAATTTTCAATACTTCGTCGAACATCTTGAATGCCCTCTCCACGCTATCCAAATTGTAATAACAATCAGCTAAATAAGAATAAAACTGGGATCTTAATTCGGGCTTATCGTCTGTCAACTCAACGCCTTTTTCGAACAAAGGCAAAGCTTCGGCGAATTGTTTTTGCATCATCAAAGCGATTCCCGATAAAGCATAGGGTAAAGGTTGTTCCGGAAAATACTTTATAGCTTCTATTCCATGCCGATACATACAAGTGGTATCTCCCATCTCGTTACACATCAGCAGCAATTCTTCCCAAATCAAATAATTATTTTTGTCCTTCGAAAGAATATACTCCAATTCATTCCGTGCTTCAGCCAATTTATGATCTTTTTTCAGAAAATCCGAATGTAAAGCCCTTACCGACAAATCGTCGCTATATTTTTGCATCAATAGATTCATATAATTATCCAACTGACTATCGCTTGTCAATGTCGTATCAGGATTCAGAATCAACTTCAGAATATATTGTATTTTATATCCATTCTCGATTTTATCACTGACTAAAGCTTCTTTCGTATGTCTATCGGCTTCTTTCAATTCTTTCTTACTCCGATAATAATCAGCCAAATAGAAATGAACAAAACCGTTATCAGGCTCGGCCTTCAATATACGATCCAGAATTTGTAATCCTTTTTTATCCTGATTATAATTGAAATAAAGTTCAGCTAATAAACTAAGGTATTCGCTCTTATCCGGGAACTTCCGAATCAACTTTAATAATTCGTTGGATGCTTTCTTAACATCATCGAGTTTAGTATACAACTTAATTTTTTCGATAGATACAGGTTCGGTTATGCCGTTCTGTTGTTCATAACGGTCGAATACCTCGATCGCTTTCTGCCATTTCTCGACAGAGATATATAACTCCGCTTCGATCAAATAAAATTCTTCTTTATTCGGATATTTAGCAATGATATCGGCATATACATTACAAGCCTCTTCGATCATTGCTTTCTTTTGCAAAATATTGGCTAACAATATTTTATACCACATATTATCCGGATTTCCGGCCACAGCTTCACGAGCTAACTGCAAAGCACCGTTATAATCTTCACCTGCAGTCAAAATACCGGCTATTTCATATTTTGCAACTGAACTGGAAGGAAGAATTTTAAGGCAATTATCGAACCATCCGATAGCAGCCTGATAATCCCCGGTAATTTTACTCCTGACCCCTTCCATAAAAGAATAGTCAAATTCTAATCTGGTTTTCTCATCTAGCTCCTGTATGTTCTCCGTTTTCTTTTTTTTATCGGCAAAAGCAGGTAAAATAAAAAGAAAACAAAGCATGAAAGCAATCCATCTTACCATATTTTTCTATTCTTTAATTTTATAATTATTTTTTTCCTGTATGACCGAATCCTCCGTCTCCCCGTTCGCTGTCCGATAGTTCATTTACTTCTATCCATTCGGCTTGTTCTACCTTGTTAATGACCATCTGACAAATTCTTTCTCCGTCTTCGATCGTAATCATATTATTAGAGAGATTCACCACGATAACTCCTAATTCACCACGATAATCGGCATCTAAAGTTCCCGGACTGTTCAATAGTCCTAAACCTTCATTTAAAGCCAACCCGCTACGGGGACGGATTTGTGCTTCATATCCCTCGGGTAATTCGATAAATAAACCTGTTGGGATCAATTTTCTTTCCAAAGGTTTCAACGTGACGATTTCTTCCAGATTAGCCCTAATATCCATACCAGCCGAAGCTTTTGTTTTATATTCAGGTAGCGGATGTTTTGAACGATTTACAATTTTGATTTCCATTTATCTTATATTATTCCTATTTTAATACAATCTTCAAACTTACTACTTTTTATTTTTCAAAGGAAATAGCTTTCCATAAAAATTTGAATAAAGTGTTTTGCAAAGTTACACAAAGACGTTTTTCAACAATCATATATTCATTATTATATTTTTATTCTTTTATAAAAAAAATGATGATTATAATAGACTGTTAGTTGTCTTCAAAAATGTTGATCGATTTATTTGATTTTATCGTTCTTAAAAATTGGAACTGTGTTTCTAACATGATATTGTAATATAATATGTTTTTATTCAATAATTTATATGAGTTATTAACAATTGTCAGTAACCTATTTCACAGAAAAAAAATAGATTTTGAACTGTGGAAAACTGTTAGTAATTTGTATAAATGTTTTGAGATAAAAATGAATTCTTTTCTTGGTTATTCGGGTGAAATATCAAATAAGAGTTGAAAACGAGATATCCAAATAAAGATATGAGTTTCTTTAAGTAGTTTTCAACAGCCGATTAATAACTTTTCAACAATATTTTTCTAAGCAACAATCTCCGGGAATTGATTCGATCAGAAAATATAATTACGCTGATCAATTATAGCTTTTGCAGAATAGAAGTGGTAGAAAAACCGGGAGTAAGATCTATTGTTATAATTTCCCCTCCTTTTGCTTTTACGATGTCGTAACCTACAATTTCTTCGGGTTTATAATCACTTCCTTTTACTAAAATATCGGGTTGAATAAACCGGATCAGTTCCAGAGGAGTATCTTCGTCGAAGAAAATAATTTTGTCTGTAAAAAGAAGTGAAGCAAGTAAGAGAGCCCGGGCTTCCTGGTTATTGACAGGACGTTTATCACCTTTTAATCTTTTGACCGACGCATCGGTATTCAATCCTATAACTAATTTTTGGCCAAGACCGGCAGCTTGGGCGAGATATTCGATATGTCCCCGGTGCAGAATATCGAAACAACCATTCGTGAAAACAATTTTTTCTTCTTTAAATCTCCATTGACTCAAAGTATGGATCAGAGTTTCTTTTTCTCTGACAATTTTATTTTCTATGAATGATAAGTAATTCATTTACAATTATTTTAATCTGGGATTTATTCCCAGATCATATCAATCGATTGGTATTGGTGTCCGGAAATACCAAGGTTGGCGTATGTTTTTTAGCTTCTTCGAAGTCCATCGATGCATAGGAAATAATGATGACCACATCTCCTACTGCACATTTCCGGGCCGCCGGGCCGTTCAGACATACGACACCTGAGTTTCTTTCGCCTTTAATGACATAAGTTTCTAATCTTTCTCCGTTGTTTACATTGACGATCTGAACTTTTTCATTCTCGATAATATTAGCGGCTTCCATTAAAGCTACATCAATCGTTATGCTACCTACATATTGAAGGTTAGCTTCAGTGACGGTTGCTTTGTGGATTTTAGATTTGACTACTTCTATAAACATGATGATAATTTTAAAATGGATTTAAAATTAGAATACAATGTTATCTATCAGTCGGATTTTTCCGGCATATACAGCTACACAAGCTACTTTAGTTCCTTCTTCTGACCAGTTTTCCACAACTTTTAGAGTGGTATCGCCGACAATTTCGACATACTCTGTTTCCAGGTATGGATTATTGTTGATTTCGTCAGCAATCCATTTTTTCAATTCACTGACATTCATTTGTGAAGCTAAGTTACGAGCTTTTTTTAAAGTAGCGTATATGTGAGGAGCATTTTTTTTGTATTCTTCATCGAGCAATGTGTTACGTGAACTTTTGGCTAGTCCATTTTCTTCCCGGATAATCGGACACGGAATGATTTCGATGTTGTATTTTAATTGTTTCACCATATTTTTGATAATAGCGATTTGCTGGAAATCTTTCATTCCGAAGAATGCTTTATCGGGTTGAACAATATCGAATAAACGACTCACTACCTGACCTACTCCATTGAAGTGACCCGGTCTTTTCGCTCCTTCCATCACTGTTTCTATATATCCGAAATCGAATTTTCGGGTATCCGGTTCCGGATAAATTTCTTCAACAGAAGGTGCGAATGCGATATCACAATCTACTGTTTTCAGTAATTCGATATCTTTGTCCAGTGTTCGGGGATATCTTTTCAGATCTTCCTGGTCATTGAATTGTGTTGGGTTGACAAATATACTGACTACAGTGATATCACTATTGTGTTTACTTTCTTTTACGAGGGATAAATGTCCTTCATGTAAAGCTCCCATTGTGGGAACAAATCCGATTTTTTTCCCTTCTTTACGGAGATTTTCCAGAAGGCTAATTAGTTCATTTTTAGTGTTTAAAACTTGCATGATACTTCGTTAAAAATACGGGATGCAAGTTTACGAACTATTTTTATAATTAGGAAATGAACTAGCTTAAATTATTTTATTAAGGTTTAAGGAAAAAAAGAAATCTGTTATTTCCGGACTTATCTAATGTATTGAGAGTTAAAACGGATAAAACATTCGATTGTACAGCATACTATAGAGTTTATAAAGTTTATAAAAGTATAGAGATGTCCTTCGGACAGGGTTTATGGAACTTTTTATTCAGAAAATATTTATTTATATAAGGTATGGATAGCCGGATGGACGGAAGTCAATGCTTCGATTAATTCGCTTCGGCTGACTCCTTCGCGCATAACGATAAAAATAGTATCGTCTCCTGCAATAGTTCCCAGAATTTCAAAGTAATTTTCACTGTCTATGAGGACGGTTACTGCATTGGCATATCCGGGCAAAGTTTTGATAACAGCCATATTGCCCGAAAAATCGATACTTAGTATGGTGTCGGTGATAATAGCCGAAACTTTTTCTTCCCGTTGTTCATTTTGAATACTTTCAGGAATTACATAAATATACCCTTTTTCTTTATGCGGGATTTTGGCAACTTTCATAAATTTCAAATCCCGGGATAAAGTGCTTTGGGTAGCTTCGACGTTCATTTCTTTCAAACGGAACAATAATTCTTCTTGTGAAGAAATGAGTTCCGATTCGATCAGTTTGCGTATAGTTAAAAGTCTTTTGGTTTTATTTCTCATAAATGATATCGTTAAATAATGGTCATAAGGCAAAGATAGAGATTAAATTCAGAATTTGAAATGATATCGATTTTGAATATATGGATATAAATGCATGAAAAATGCATAAATATTCTTGTGGTGATATGAAAGTTTTTTTACCTTTGCGCCAATTTGGACGTTTGATAAATTAGTTCATTTAAATAGATATGCAAAATTTAAAGAAAGCACGTTTAGTTCTGCAGGACGGAACTGTTTATGAAGGAACTTCATTCGGATATGAGAAGTCGGTTTCCGGTGAAGTGGTGTTCTACACGGCGATGACCGGTTATCCGGAAAGTTTGACGGATCCCTCCTACAAAGGTCAGATTTTGGTTCCTACCTATCCTATGATCGGTAATTACGGAGTTCCGGTGGATGATGAGGAAAACGGGGTTTCAAAATTTTTCGAATCGGATAAGATTCATTGTACAGCGATTATCATTTCCGATTATTCATTTGCATATAGTCATTGGAATTCGCAAAAAAGTCTCGGACAGTGGTTGAAAGAACAACAGGTACCGGGACTTTTTGGTATAGATACGCGGGCATTGACAAAGAAATTGCGTGAACATGGAGCCATGTTGGGAAGAATAGAATTCGATAATATTTCGATTCCCTTTTATGATCCCAATGAACATAACATTGTGGCCGAAGTTTCTACAAAGGAAGTTGTGGAGTACGGACACGGAAAATATAAAGTGATTTTAGTGGATTGTGGGGTGAAGTATAACATTATTCGTTGTCTTTTGAAACGGGATGTGACCATTAAACGGGTTCCCTGGGATTATGATTTTACTCAGGAAGAGTGTGACGGATATTTTTTGTCCAACGGCCCCGGTGACCCTGCTAAATGTGATATAACCATCAAGCATATTAAAAAAATTTTGACCGGTGATAGACCGATTATGGGGATTTGTTTAGGCAATCAGTTGATGGCAAGAGCTGCCGGTGCTGTGACTTATAAATTAAAATACGGTCACCGCAGTCATAATCAACCGGTGATGCAGCCCGGAAGCAACCGTTGTTATATTACTTCACAAAATCATGGATTTGCTATCGATGATAAAACATTACCGATAGATTGGGAACCTCTTTTTGTGAATGTCAATGACGGTACTAACGAGGGGATACGCCACAAAACCAAACCTTTTTTCTCGGCCCAGTTCCATCCCGAAGCTTCCAGCGGGCCTGTAGATACAGAATATCTGTTCGATAAGTTTATCGAGAACATGGAAAAAGGTAATAAGTAAAACATTTCAGGTAAAACCAGCTAAGATTAAAATCGACATGAAGGAAATAAATAAAATATTATTATTGGGTTCGGGAGCATTGAAAATCGGTCAAGCCGGTGAATTCGACTATTCTGGATCCCAGGCTTTGAAAGCCATCCGTGAAGAGGGAAAATACAGTGTGCTGATTAATCCGAATATTGCTACTGTGCAGACTTCGGAAGGGGTGGCCGATAAAATTTATTATTTACCGGTTACTCCTGAATATGTAGAAGAAGTCATCAAAAAAGAACGGCCTGATGGTATTTTGCTTTCTTTCGGGGGGCAGACTGCATTGAATTGTGGTGTCGAATTGTATCAGAAAGGCATCCTTGAAAAATATGATGTGCAGGTATTGGGTACTCCTGTGCAGGCGATTATCGATACGGAGGACCGGGAGATTTTTGCCAATAAATTACGCGAAATAGATGTAAAAACCCCTCGTAGTATTGCTGCCAATAGCATGGAAGAAGCCATCGCTGCTTCGAAAGAACTCGGTTTCCCGATTATTGTACGTGCTGCCTACACTTTAGGAGGTTTGGGTTCAGGCTTTTGTTCCGATGAAGAAGAACTTCGTAAATTGGCTGCCAGTGCTTTCTCTTATTCGCCTCAGGTGTTGATCGAAGAATCTTTGAAAGGTTGGAAAGAAGTAGAATATGAAGTTGTCCGTGATCAGTACGATAACTGTATCACCGTATGCAATATGGAAAATTTCGATCCACTGGGAATTCATACCGGTGAAAGTATCGTAGTGGCTCCTTCTCAGACTTTGAGTAACAGTGAATATCATAAACTTCGGGCTATCGCTATCAAGATTATTCGTCACATCGGAATTGTCGGAGAATGTAATGTTCAGTATACCCTGGATCCGAACTCTGAAGATTACCGGGTGATCGAGGTGAATGCCCGTTTGTCCCGTTCCAGTGCTTTGGCCTCGAAAGCGACGGGTTATCCCCTGGCTTTCGTGGCTGCCAAATTAGGATTGGGATACGGTTTACATGAGATTAAAAATTCTGTTACAAAAGTGACTACCGCTTGTTTCGAACCGGCTTTGGATTATGTCGTTTGTAAAATTCCGCGCTGGGATTTGAATAAGTTCGAAGGAGTATCCAAGCTGATCGGATCCTCTATGAAGAGCGTCGGAGAAATCATGGCTATCGGACGTACTTTTGAAGAAGCGATACAAAAAGGACTCCGGATGGTGGGACAAGGTATGCACGGATTTGCCGGAAATAAGATTGAAATCCCGGATATCGATGAAGAATTGGTGAATCCCACGGATAAACGGGTTTTTGCTATCGCCGAAGCTTTCGACAGAGGATACGATGTGGATAAAATACATGAGATGACACGTATCGATAAATGGTTTTTGGAGAGGTTACAAAATATCCATTATCTGAAAAATGAGCTGAATAAATATTCGACCATTACAGGAGTGAGTTCTGTTCTGCTTCGGAAAGCAAAACAAATGGGATTTTCAGATTTTCAGATCGGACGTCTGACAATCAAAGACGATCGGCTGACTGCTCATCAAAAAATGCTGGAAGTGCGTGAATATCGGAAAGGATTGGGAATTTTACCTTGTGTTAAACAGATAGATACGTTGGCCGGAGAATATCCGGCAATGACCAATTACCTGTATGTGACCTATAATGGGACGGAAAACGATATTCAGTATGAACATGACGGCCGGTCGGTCATTGTACTGGGTTCCGGAGCCTATCGGATCGGTAGTAGCGTAGAATTCGACTGGTGTGGGGTCAGTGCTTTGAATACGATCAATAAGATGGGATACCGTTCTGTGATGATTAATTATAATCCGGAGACGGTGAGTACGGATTACGATACCTGCGATCGTCTTTATTTCGACGAATTGTCTTTCGAGCGTGTGATGGATATTGTAGAGCTGGAAGAACCGAGGGGAGTGATTGTTTCTACCGGTGGACAAATTCCGAATAACCTGGCGATGCGTCTGAACGGTCAGCATGTCAATATTTTAGGTACATCGGCAGAATCTATCGACCGGGCCGAAGACCGTCAGAAATTTTCCACGATGTGTGATCATCTGGGTATCGATCAACCCCGCTGGAAAGAATTGACCAGTCTGGAGGATATTTATACGTTTGTCGATGAGGTCGGATTTCCTTTGTTGATTCGTCCTTCATATGTCCTTTCGGGAGCTGCAATGAATGTTGTATCCAATAGGGAAGAATTGGTTCATTTTCTCGAACTAGCTGCTGAAGTATCTAAAGATCATCCGGTTGTGGTGACCGAATTTATCGAACAGGCTAAAGAAGTAGAAATAGACGCCGTAGCTCAGCATGGAGAAATAAAAGCCTATGCCATTAGTGAACACGTAGAGTTTGCCGGCGTACATTCCGGAGATGCTACGATTGTCTTTCCGGCACAAAAACTATACGTGGAAACCATGCGGCGGATTAAAAGGATTGCCCGTGCTATTGCGAAAGAACTGAATATTTCCGGGCCTTTCAATATGCAATTCCTGGCCAAAGACAACGATATCAAAGTGATCGAATGTAACCTGCGTGCTTCGCGGAGTTTTCCGTTCGTATCGAAAGTTTTGAAATATAACTTTATCGAAATGGCAACCCGGATTATGTTGGGTGAACATGTAGCCGAATTGAATAAATCGGTTTTCGATTTGGATTATGTCGGAGTCAAAGCTTCTCAATTTTCGTTTGCCCGTTTGTTAAAGGCCGATCCGGTGTTAGGAGTGGATATGTCGTCTACCGGAGAGGTGGGATGTATCGGTGAAAACTATTACGAAGCTATCTTAAAGAGTATGATTTCTGTAGGTAACCGGATTCCTGAAAAGAATATTCTGATTTCTTCGGGCCCCAGCCGTTCAAAAGTGGAATTACTCAATTCTACAAAAATGCTCATTGCCAAAGGATATCATATTTTTGCAACAGCAGGCACGGCTAAGTTCTTTGAGGAAAACGGTATTCGTGTCACCATCCTTCATTGGCCCGACGAAGAGAAAGAACCGAATATTATGGACTACCTGCGGAATAAAAAAATAGATATGGTGATTAACATTCCGAAGAATCATACAAAACGGGAATTGGATAACGGTTATAAAATTCGTCGGGCTGCCGTGGATTATAATATCCCTCTGATTACCAATGCTCGTCTGGCCAGTGCTTTCATTTATGCCATCTGTAAAGTCGACCGGCAAGATATAGCGATCAAAAGCTGGGACGAGTATAAATAATTTGCGTTTGGTTTGAAAAGCTTTTATAATTCAATAAAAAAATGAATTATAAAAGCTTTTATTTTCAATAATGCAGATATATTCAGCATTTAAATCGGACTAACCACCGCTAAGATAAAGTTCTCTGATTCTTATTTTAGAATTTTACCTTGTTTTCTCAGCTTGGTTAGGAGATTCTGAATTTTATATTTTTTCTGAGTATAAGATAAGTTATCCGGTAATTTATTGAATAATAATTTGATGGTTTCTTGTTTTTTCAACGAGTAATGATTTAAAAGCAAATACAGTAATAAATCATTGCCGAGTTCTTTATTTTGTGAATATTCTATTTTTTATTCTGTTTTCTGTGCTATGGATTTTGATAAAAACAGGTTGGGTTTCCTGCCTCCGATTAGTCAAACCGATGACATTAATTTTACGGTAAGCCCGAAAACGATCGGTGATCAAACAGGACGCTGACCGTTTTTTTTTATCTGATTTTCATTATCTTTGGCACATAATAAAAACGATACTGTTTTTATTGTTGAGAATTCCTTTGGAATTGTAGAGAGAACCTTCGATTCTGTTGGGAGAAAATCCCTGGGATTTTCTGTTAAGAGTATTCATTGTCAAATTGAATACAAAAGCTGTAGGTTTCTCCTAACAGAGTTTCTGGCTTTTTCGAGAAGAACAATGTTTTCTAAACAAACCGAGAGCTTCTAAACAATAAAAGCGGTGCCGATAAATTTTGATGGAAGAGTATGTTTAAAAAATATTGGAAATTCTTTGTGATCTTTTGGTCGGTAGTGCTGGTAGGCATTATCGGAGTTTTTGTTTTCTTTTGGTTGATATCGGCCGGGAAATTAGGATTTATGCCTACATTCGAAGAATTGGAGAATCCCAATAATCGGTTTGCTTCCGAAGTTTATTTTGCCGACGGGCCTATCATGAACCGTTATTTTGAGAAGGAAAACCGGAAATATATCGAATACCGGGAAATTCCACAATCTGTGATCGATGCGTTGATCGCTACCGAAGATGTCCGTTTTTACGATCATAGCGGAGTCGATGTGAGGGGATTGTTCCGGGTAGCTAAGGGATTACTTACGGCTAATACTTCGGCTGGAGGTGGAAGTACCATCAGTCAGCAATTGGCGAAAATGCTTTTTCCCCGTGAATCCGATTTGAATGTGTTTGAATTGGCGATTCGTAAATTCCGGGAATGGGTGATTGCAGTACGTTTGGAAAAAAGCTATACGAAAGAAGAAATTCTGACCATGTATCTCAACAAATATGATTTTCTGAATCTGGCTGTAGGAATCAGCTCGGCTGCAGATATTTATTTCCAGGTTCCCTTGGATTCGTTGAAAGTCGAACAGGCGGCTATGTTGATCGGGATGGCTAAGAATTCTTCTTACTATAATCCGGTCCGTCGTCCTGAGCTCACTTTAAACCGCCGGAATGTCGTTTTATCTCAAATGTATAAATACGATAAAATCACCCGCGAAGAGTGTGATTCTTTAAAGAAGTTACCCTTGGGATTGAATTTTAAACGGGTCGATCATAAAGAAGGATTAGCAACTTATTTCCGGGAATATCTTCGTTTGTTTATGACTGCGAATAAGCCCGATAGAAAACGTTACAGAGATTTATCACAGTTCAGGCTGGATTCGATTGTCTGGGAAACCAATCCTTTGTATGGGTGGTGTAAAAAGAATGTAAAAGTAGACGGTTCGCATTATGATTTGTATTCCGATGGATTGAAAATCTATACGACCTTGGATTCCAGAATGCAGAAATATGCTGAAGAAGCTGTACGCGAGCATCTTTCTCAGGATTTGCAGCCTTTATTCGATAAAGAAAAAGTGAAAAAACTCCGTCCTCCTTTTTCTAACGACATGACACCTGCCGAGATTGAAGAGGTGCTGGACCGTTCTATCCGTCAGTCCGAGCGTTATCGGGTACTGAGTAAGCAAGGGATGAGTTTCGACGAAATCCGGAAGACGTTCGATCAACCTTTGGAAATGCAGGTATTTACCTGGAGCGGTATCCGGGATACAGTGATGACACCTTTGGATTCTATCAAACATTATAAATCATTTTTCCGCTCGGGATTTATGGTTATGCAGCCTCAGACAGGTTATATCAAAGCTTATGTCGGCGGACCGGATTACCGTTATTTTATGTACGATATGGTGAGTGCCGGAAAGCGACAGGTCGGTTCTACCATCAAACCGATCTTATATACCCTGGCTATGCAGGAAGGTCTCGGGCCTTGTGATAAAGTGCCGAATATTCCCCAAACCTTTATCCTTCCGACAGGTGAACCCTGGTCGGCACGGGGAGGTACGAAACGTCAGGGAGAAATGGTTACTTTACGTTGGGGATTGGCCAATTCGGAGAATAATATTTCGGCTTGGGTATTGAAACAATTTACTCCCGAAGCTGTTGCTCAAATGGCCCATAAGATGGGGATTACCAGTTTTATCGATCCGGTACCTTCTGTATTTTTAGGTACTGCTGAAATTACGGTAAAAGAAATGGTGGCAGCTTACTCGATTTTTGCGAATAAGGGTGTATACAATTCTCCGCTGCCTGTCTATCGGATTGAAGATAAATATGGGAATGTACTTCAGGAATTCCGTCCCGAATCCCGGGAAGTCATCACTGAGAATACGGCTTATCTGATGTGTAATTTGCTGGAAGGCGTAGTGACTGGCGGGACAGGTGTCCGTTTGCGTTATAAATATAAACTGATGAATCCGATGGGGGGAAAGACCGGTACCACCCAAAAGCATGCCGATGGTTGGTTTATGGGTGTTACTCCCGACTTGGTCGGTGGCGTTTGGGTTGGAGCAGAAGATCGTTCCATCCATTTCCAAAATCTGGCTAATGGACAGGGAGCTAGTATGGCCTTACCTATTTGGGCTAAATTTTTGCTGAAAGCTTATGCCGATCCCCGATTGAAAATGTCCGACCGTCCTTTCGACCGTCCTGCCGGAATCAATAAGCGTCTGGATTGTGATGAGACGATTTCCGAGGCAGAAGTGAAAGAAATGAATAACGGTATCCGGGAAGATGAGGAAGAATTTTATTAATCGGATTATAAGTTGATATGGTAAAGTCGAAAACAATATATGTGTGCCAGAATTGCGGGGCGAAAGAGACTAAGTGGACCGGGCGTTGTAATGTTTGCGGCGAATGGAATAGTTTTGTGGAAGAAGTCGAGGTAACTTCGAAAAGCCGGGGGAATGCAGTAATAGGTAATCCTTCCTCCAAAGCGTTGCGTTTGTCTGAGATTAAAGTGAATGCAGATGTTCGGATGGATACCGGAGATAACGAGCTGAACCGGGTATTGGGAGGAGGTATGGTTCCGGGATCGATGATTCTGTTAGGTGGTGAACCGGGTATCGGTAAATCGACTTTAGTATTGCAGTTCGCTCTTCATAACCGTTGTGGAAAAGTGTTGTATGTATCCGGTGAAGAAAGTATTTCGCAAATAAAGATGAGAGCTCAGCGTTTAGGAACCGAAAATGACGAATGTTTGTTCCTTTCCGGAAATTCTTTGGAAATGGTCTTGCAGCATGCACGTGCTATTCTGCCCGATTTATTGATTATCGATTCGATACAGACTTTAGCTACCGAAGCTGTAGACTCTATTCCCGGTAGTCTGTCTCAGATTCGTGAATGTACTAATACCTTACTTCGTTTTAGCAAAGAAAATACGATTTCTACTATATTGATCGGTCATATTACGAAAGACGGCCAATTGGCCGGTCCCAAGATACTGGAACACATGGTGGATACTGTCCTGCAATTTGAAGGTGATCAGCAATATATGTACCGTATTTTACGTTCGATGAAGAATCGGTTCGGTTCGACTTCCGAAATCGGGATTTATGAAATGTTGCAATCAGGATTGAGGCAGGTCACCAATCCTTCCGAACTACTTTTGTCCAATCATGATCAGGAATTGAGTGGAATAGCGGTTTCTGCTACTGTGGAGGGCGTGAGACCGATTTTATTGGAAGTACAGTCTTTGGTGTCGACAGCCGCTTACGGAGTTCCTCAGCGCTCTGCTACGGGCTTTGATTCGCGTCGGTTGAATATGCTATTGGCAGTGCTCGAAAAACGGGTCGGTTTTAAATTGGCTGCTAAAGATGTTTTCTTGAATATTGCCGGTGGTATCCGGGTGAGTGATCCGGCACTGGATTTAGCCGTAGTCATGGCTGTTTTGTCGTCGAATATCGATGCAGCTCTTCCGGCAGATACGGTTTTTGCCGGAGAGGTCGGGCTGTCAGGTGAGATTCGGGCTGTCAGTCGTATCGAACAGCGGATATCGGAAGCCGAAAAACTAGGTTTTAAACGAATCTTTGTGCCTTTGGGAAATAAAAAAGGATTTACCCGCAAAGCGACTCATATCGAAGTGGCATTCGTTTCCAGAATAGCGGACATCTGCCGCAGTCTGTTCGGGTGATTCGGGAAAGTTCATTGCTCACAGCGATCATCTGCCCTGAAACGGGAATAAGCGAAATGTTTTACAAAAATTGCAGATCTACCGAAGACCTGTCCTAATAAATATCCCTCGGATCAAACGATTCGAGGGATATTTATTAAATGTCATTATACCTATTGCGTAGGCATCGAGCTTATCCCATATATGACTTTCGTTATTTGGAAATTACTGGGGGCAGCCCAATAATCCGGCCAAGCTTGTCTGTATGTTTCGAGTTGTTCATCAGGAACATATATTTTATAGCTGGCATTGGTGACTGTCCAGCCGTCTGCTACGGGAAAAGCACCTTTCCCCAAGGTAGCCGGAGTCTCATCCGGACATAAGATCGTTTCCAATGCAGAACATCGATTGAATGCATTTGTACCGATTCTTTCGAGTTGTGTTCCGAGAATTACTTTTTTCAATGATGAACATTGACTGAAAGCTTTATCATCAATCACGGTAACTGCATCGGGAATTGTGATCTCTTCCAAGAGAGAACAATTTATAAAAGTATTATTAGATATTCTTTTTAGTGATTCCGGCAATTTGATATTTTGTAATTTAGAGCATTGCTCAAATGTATTGGAGGGTAATTCTTCAATATTGGCCTGAATATCGGCCGAAATCAATTCGGCGCATTTACTAAATACAGCCCTATCCAATGAGACAACACTTTTCGGTATGGTAATTCGGGTCAGTTTTGAATACCCGAAACAAGTATTTCCAATTGATTTTAAAGTATTCGGTAATTCAATTGTTTCTATGCTGCTTTGCTGAAAAGCGACACTCTCTATTGTCTCGATCCCTGAAGGTAAGACAATGCTTATTATTTGGTCTTCATAGAGGAATGCACCGTCGTTCACCCGTTCGACCGTTCCGGTATAAGCCCATTTACCCTCTTTGGTATTTTTGTCGTATGTACATTGCTCGTCAAGAAACGTGCAGTTTTTACCCCCGAAACGAGGGCCATATGCACCATTATTCCACCCAAGTTGTTGGTGTGCCGTATATTCGATATACTTCATCTGTTTGACAACCAGCTTTCGCATTATGGTGCGTTCGTCGTCTGAAACGAATACCAGTATCCCGCTTTCCGGTTCGCTGATCGCTGCCGGTTCGTCGGGAGCGGAAACAGAGATTTTCTTACCGGTTTTATCTACCGTAACCTTGTATCCGCTGTGCGAAATGCATTCGATGGAAATTTGTACGTTCAAAGGATTCGTCAATTCGTAGTTTACTACTGCTGTTGTACCTGCGCTACAGTAAACTGTCATCTCTTTCACTTTGTCGGTTCCCGAGACGAACAAAAGGTCGAATTTGTCTTTGTAGTAGGGCAGTTTTATCTGTTCGCCGTTTTCAGACAGTGTCAGAACGAGATAATCCGGATCGGAATTGTCAACATCGCTGAACATCGAATCTCCGTTCTGGCCGGGATCGCCCGTAGCCCGATCCAGTTTCGTCCATATTTGTCCCCCGTCGTAAGAGATATACCAATAACCGTCTTCCCTGATCTCCAACTTAGGGGTGATGCCGTTATCGCCTTTGTTTCCGTTATCGCCTTTGAGGGATTCCAGCCATTCTTCTTCGGTGCCCCGATAACCATTTTCGACCGCCAGTTCATAGGCCGATTTGCCGTCGTTGCCATTACTTCCGTTGAGCGATGCAAGCCATGCTTCGAGCGTGCCCCGGTAGCCTTTCTCGACTGCCAGTTCGTAGGCCGATTTGCCGGCCATACCTTGTGCCATAACCCGATCCCCACGGTCGTCCGTCAGCCATTCACCGTCGAACGTCCAATAATAGATGCCGCCATCCTGTTTGATCCCGATCACCGGCACCGTACCTTGCTGGCCGTCTTTCCCGTGGTATATCGTTACAGGACCGCTTTTGATGAAGGTGATTGTGTAGCCGATCGTTTTCCCGTTTTCTACTACCTGGGTTACACCGGTCACGTAATCGTTGCCCTGCAATGCTTCTACGATCAGTTGAAGGGAAGTTATATTGGTGTTCATCCGGCTGCACAACTCTTCGAGCGCGGTCAGACGCGAATCTATATACTCGCTCTTGTTCCATATGGCGATTTCGTCGTACTCCGTACAGGAAATCAACGACAATAAGCCAAAAATCATACAAGTTATTATCTTCTTCATGACATTTCCAGATTAAAAATTAATTCCCATTCTAACGATGAAACAGTGGTTCCTGACATGTTTGTATCCTACTTTGTGGTTGTCTTCCCCGTACATCGTGTCGGTTTTGTCGATATCGATAAGTCCTGTATGGTAATCCGCTCCGATAATGAAGCGACCGAACGCAGCATCGACCCCGCACGAAACGCCCATGTCGTGGCGTGAAAATCCACCTTCTTTTTTAAAGATGGAGATTTTTTCATCTTCAACCTCACGTTTCCCGCCTATACCGACTGCATAATATAATCCTGCGAACGGTATAAATGCGAAGTGTTTTCCTAACGCGACGGTGTAGTCGATACCCACAGGGATTTGTATGTAATTCATCGTGGTACGACTGTCGTCGAATCCGTTGACCTCGTATCCTTTGTTTATAAAGCTCACTCCTGTTCGCAGGTAGAACGGCAGTTGCCGGCTGAGCCTGACCCGGTCGGTTACGCCGATTTCGTAACCCGGTTTTGCCGATGAGGTCAGTCCGTAAGAGGTGATCCACGAGGTACAGTATCCAGCGTGTACACCGACGGTATTTGCCGGATACGAACGTACCGGCTTTACATCGACGGTTGTCGGTGTCGATGTTGCAGGATGGGCTATTTCCTTATCCGCAGGTGCTTTGGCCAGGATAGTTTGTAAAGACTCGGTGTTTTCGGCTTTGTATGATGGAGCCGTTTCAGGTTGTTTTTCGCAGTTTTTCTCTACGACATGCAGATAGAGCGTGATATTGACGCTGTTGCGCAGATCGGGAAAGAAGTGCTCCAACATATAATTATACGGTTTACCTTTCTGCAAATCCATCAACTGCTTTTTACGGCCGTCGACGATGTGTCCCTTGTCATCGTAAATCCATAGCGGAGTATGGTCGAGAATGTCCAATACTTCGTTACGTCCTGCCATGTCGGATGCTACGACTTGCTCCCGTAGCATGTTCCATGCGACACCTTCGGCGTGATGTTCGATCAGATGGGGAGGAACGTTTCCTTCGCGGACAAGATAGGCTTTCAGCTCTTCCGCCCGCCGGGCCGCCAATTGTTCGTTTGCCTGCACCGCTCCGTCGGGAGAGGCATATGAACGGATGACGATCTTTTCTACACGGTCGTTTTTTAATGTCGCGCCGATCGAATTTAAGAAATACTCCAGCTGTGACCGATTGTCCCGGAATGAAGGATCGACATTACGGTATCCGCGGCGATAATAGATTTTTATAGAATCCGCCGCTTCCTGTGCCTGCACGCTTCCAATGGTCAATGCACAGGTAAATAGAAAGAATAAGATTTTTTTCATTCGACATTCAAATATCATCGGATTAATACTTCTAACCAACGATAAACTTGGATGTTATCCTTTGTATCTATCTTGTTTAAACGTTCCTCTGAACGCCTCGGACGAATAATACATGGTATAAAACCATATAACGGCACATATGGGCAATCATAATTCTTTGATTATAAAAATATTATATATTAATCTTGTACATATACTAAAAACGATATAAATTTGTAGTTGAAAACCAACGTTTTAATCAACGTATAAACACATAAAGGAGGATAGTTATGGCGGCTTTCTGTCAAATCGAGCGGGAATCCGGTGATATACCCGAATTTCCGTCATTTCTTAAGCATTGATTTGTTTGTTTTTAAATCGACTGATTCTAAGTTGTTCTTTTTTGTCCAGCGCCTTCTGGACAGATGGGTATTTCATCCTGAATTTGGCAAATGTATCGCGCGAAAGATCGAAATGTTTGCAAATATCGCTTATGGACTTTCCCTTATTAAGCATCGCAATAACGACCTGTCGATTCTTGATCAGTACGTTCATCTTGG
The DNA here is from genome assembly GCF_000980245.1 of Odoribacter sp. N15.MGS-14. Taxonomy (NCBI): domain Bacteria; kingdom Pseudomonadati; phylum Bacteroidota; class Bacteroidia; order Bacteroidales; family Odoribacteraceae; genus Odoribacter; species Odoribacter sp. N15.MGS-14. The sequence continues at coordinate 36,913 of NZ_LARE01000011.1, read as the reverse complement.
TATAGCTACCGTGGCGCCGTCCCAAAACCATTCCCTCCGCACGCCGTAGTGCCAACGCTTCGCGTGTACGCATAGAGATAAGGTTACGTTCGATCTCCGCCACCAGTCCGAAAGCGAAACACAGAACTTTGCTGTTGATCGTGTTGTCGAACGAGTAGCCTTCCTTGGTCGTATAAAGATTTATTCCCCTTTCCAGACATTTGCCCATAATCGCCATGATATCCGTGAGCGTCCGGCTCAGACGCGAAATTTCCGTGACGATCAGTGTGTCGTCTCGTTTAAGTCGGCGTAACAGTACGCCCAGTTTGCGGTCGCGTTCGCTCTTTTTGCCGCTGGCAACTTCTGTGACCCAATGATTGACGATGAGTTGTTTACTTTCGGCAAAACGCCTGATTTCATCCTGCTGGTTGGCCGGATGTTGTTTTTCCGTGCTGACACGTAGATAACCTATTATCATGATATTAATAATTTTAACTGAGGCAACATCACCTCGTCCGGTAAAATTAGTCGTATGCTACGGGTTTCGGGATACATTAGTGCCGGATATAAGAAATCCGGGTTATTGGTTGGCTGGAGTCATCATTATAATTCGGCCGTTTCCTGAATCGTTCCGGGACATGATTGTTAGTTAAAACAACTTGCTTAAATAGTAGAAAAACAAGCATAAAAAGAAAACCACCTACGAAAGTAGGTAGTTTATTCTCAGTGACCTCGGAGGGGCTCGAACCCTCGGCCCATTGATTAAGAGTCAATTGCTCTACCAGCTGAGCTACGAAGTCATCATTTTGTTGCATACGGATAAATTCCGTTTTGCGGGTGCAAATATGCAACAATATTTTTAATTCTGCAAGAATAAACGGAATTAATCTTCTTTGATATTGTGATAGACATTGGTCACGTCATCATCTTCATCCAGTTTATCCAGAATTTTATCGACTTCTGCTCGTTGTTCAGGGGTCAGCTCTTTCGTATCGGTAGGGATACGGGTGAATTCTCCGCTGACGATATCGTATTTATTTTCTTCCAGGTATTTTTGGATATTTCCGTAAGCATCGAACGAGCCATAGAGATTGATTACTCCATCTTCGTCTTCGAAGATTTCATCTACTCCGTAATCGATCATTTCCAATTCGAATTCATCCGGATCGAAATTTTCCGGTTTGTTGATTTTGAATACACTCTTACGGTCGAACATAAAATCGAGTGAGCCGGTCGTTCCCAGCGAACCCCCGAATTTTGTGAAGGCATGACGTACATTCGCTACGGTCCGGGTATTGTTGTCTGTAGCAGCTTCCACCACGATCGCGATACCATAAGGGGCATATCCTTCGTAAGTGATTTCCTTGTAATCGGAAGTATCTTTAGAGATTGCTCGTTTGATAGCCCGTTCTACATTTTCTTTGGGCATATTTTCAGCCTTGGCATTCTGGATCAGAATACGAAGACGGGTATTGTTTGCTGGGTCGGGGCCACCGGCTTTTACAGCAATATCGATTTCTTTTCCGATTCTGGTAAACGTACGGGCCATATTACCCCATCTTTTCAATTTGCGTGCTTTGCGGTATTCAAACGCTCTTCCCATAATATATTTTATTTAATTCCTTATTTTGGTGATATTTATGAGGTGCAAAGTTATATTATTTCAGTCAAAAAGTGAAAACTAAAAACTAAAAAGTATCCGTTAATCCCAGTTTTTTAGTTTGAGCAGATGATAATCAGAAAATTCACTGCCTGGGTTTTCCAGATAATAGATCATGGCCCGTTCCGTCCGGTGGGGTAATTGACTGAATAACAGATCTAATTTTTCTTTATTTAATGAGTTATTACACAAGTCTATATAAAGAATGTCCCTGCAATGGTTCAAACAAACCGAAGTCAGGTGATTGAACGAACAATACAAAGATTGAAGTTTAGGGCATAAAGAAAGGTCGAGGGTTTCTAAAAGATTATAGGAGGTATTCAATTGCATCAACTTTGGATTAGAACTGAGATCCAGGGTTTGTAAATTGTTGGAATTGCAATGCAACTCTTCCAATGCTGGACATGAAGAAAGATTCAGTTCCTTTAATTCATTGATCGAACAATTCAGATATTCCAAAGAAGGACAATGTTCGAGTTGTAAATCGACTAAATTTAACCGGCTGACATTCAGATTTGAAATCCGGTGGCCTGAAATTTTGATATGAAACAGTCCTTCTTGCTGATAGTGATGGATGATGTTGAAGTATTGTTTTTCTTTCAGAATCGAACTTGTTCCGTCTCCCCAGTCTATAGTCAGATCACTGGCATATATTCCTGCCTTAAAGGGGATATTTGCATAGCTGATAAAGTGGATGTGGAATTCTTCCGCACTAATATTCATTTTAATCGTAGTTTAGTTCTAAAAAAAAGCGTGTTCCGAGTGTCTGTCAGAAGGGTACCGCCAAGCACCTAAAAGCAAAACACAACAGCCCACGCTTATGCATGAACATTACATTTTATTCTTGCTTTTGTTCAAAATTGGCGGTTTCTCTGACAAGAATAAAATAACGACTAAATTCTATATTTCCCTTCTCTAAGGAATGTGACAAACATAATAAAAAATAAGAATTAAATAATCGTCTGTAACATATTTCTGCATTTTAATGGACTGTTGTTTTGATTTTAGTCTTTATTCATAAATTCATCATTACGCGCACATACACTGTTTTATTTGTTTAATGTAAAATATATATCTTGATTTAGCTAGTTATTTCGTATCAAAACTATATTAAACTTCCGAGAACTTTTGTGTTATAATCGTTTTTATTTCAGAAAATAACAGAAATCGCTTTCTGAAACTTTTCATACTTGCAGGCGTTAAAAAATAAAAAGTAGATATGGCAGTTTCTGTATCCTTAAAAAAGTTGGCTGAAATACTTGGGTTGGCTCCTTCTACCGTTTCGCGTGCACTGAAGGGCCATCCGGATATTAGCCGGGTTACTCAGGAAAGAGTAAGGGCTTTGGCACAGGAATTGCACTATAAACCTAGCGCATTGGCATTGAGTCTGAGAAATAAAAGATCTAACTCGATCGCTATGCTGGTGCCTTGTTTAGGAAATTATTTTTATGCCTGTGCTGTGAGTAGTGTGATTCGTTCTGCATATTCATCGGGGTATAAGGTGATTGTGCTTGAAAATGGAGAGGATTATGAACAAGAGGTAAAGATCTGTCAGTTTCTTCAAAAATCCGGAATAGATGGCTTGGTTGCTGTGCCTGCCCGGACGACGAATGATCTGGAACATTTTGTGAAATTGCAGTATGAGGGGATTCCGATGGTGTTTTTCGATCGTATAGCTCCCAACCTGGATACCGACCGGGTACTCGAGGATGATTATAAAGGGGCCTGTATGGCGGTCGGGCATATGATCGGGGGTGGATGCCGGAAGATTGCACATATTGCTTTGCCTCGCCGTTATCTTTGGGCACAGAAAAGAGAAAAAGGATATTTGCAGGCGTTGAAAGACCGGCATTTGTTGGCCGATGAGCAACTGGTAGTTGAATGTGAAGATGTGTCGGAAGTTTATAGAATTACCCGTCAATTGGTGTTGCATTCCGGAGTCGATGGTATTTTTGCTGCTAACGATGCGTTTGCAGTGCATATATTGAGTGCACTCCGGCAGATGAAATGCAGGGTACCGGAAGATGTCGCTGTTTGCGGATATGGTAACGACCCATTGACAGAAGTAACCTTTCCCGCTTTGACAACTGTGAATAAAGATGGGTACCGGGTGGGGAATATCGCTGCCGGTTTGTTGATTCATCGTATCGGGACTAAAGAGGAGGCTCCGACTGTGACCCGGCTGTTGAAATCCGAATTAATTGTACGGGATTCTACTCTGTCTGTCGATCGGTAATAAATTTATTATATCTTTGATAAGTTAATGATTTACGAATGTTGATGAGAATATTGATCCCTTTTATAATTTTACCCTGTATCGTGTGTTGCAGGACAAAAGAATTGCGAATTCCCGATCAACCGGCTCTGATCCATTTGGCTTCGCCCGTTTTTCTGAAGTCTGATACCACTTGGGTTGATCTGAAGGATTATTTCTTATATCCTGAGAAAATTAAAAAAATTACTCCGCTTGCCGGTGTAAAGTTGGCTTGGGACAAGACGGTCCCTGCATTAGGAGTCATTGCCGGGGATACTGGTGTGTTATTATCCGGTTTGAACATCCGTTACGAGGGATATGATTATCAGATTCCGGTGATACGGCCGAATCCGGATATTGGGTTTTATATCGGTACCGATGAAGTAAAGGGGGATACGCTTTTTTTACAGAGTACTTCTCCGGTAATAGACTGGGCTGTTTATTTTCAAAATTATAAACTGGCAGAAAATTTCCTTTCCTGTACAGAGAAGAGGGTAGGTATCGTGTTGCCCGAAGCTGCCCGCCAGTTGAAGTATGGAGAGTTGAGAATTTGGGCGAAAGACAGTTTCGGTATTTCAAATACGATTATTATTCCTCTTAGACGAGGTAAGGTGATTACCGAAGTCGGGCAATTGAACGATACAGATAAGAAGACTGCTGTTATTTATGGTTTGAAAGTGAGAGAGTTATCCGCGCCGGATTCCGGGTTTATAGCTGATTCGGTGAAGTCGGCTTATTCAAATATTGAAGTAGCTGCTATCGGTCAAAAAATGGCAGCAGGTTATTTCAAAGACTTGGGTATAAATACGCTCTGTTTGTTTCCGAAAGCTTTAGCCGGCAGTTTGTCGGCCGATCTTCGAAAGTTGGAGCTGGAAGCTCAGCGGTATCGGTTAACTGTTGTCGTAACGGACAGTCTTGCCGGATCAGACCGCTTTGTTTTTGATAAAGCCACTGCGGTTTTTGCCAGGTCGGATGCGGGTTTTGAAATTTTAGCACAGGCATTGAATGCCAGTTTGCAGGATGCGAAGAATGACCGTTTGGGGATTCATTATTCGGGTGATGGCGAAGTTCCGCGTTTTATTACCCGTACCGATGAATTTTCCCGTTCGCCTGTACAGTGTGAGCGACAGGATACAGCCTATCGGAAATTAGTCCAATTTCTGGCTTTTAATGCGACGATTCCGGGGATTCCCATGATTTGGGAAGGGGATGAAATCGGTTGGCCGAAAAAAGGAGGGATAGCTGGTCAGGGAGAGGAATGGACTGACGAACAGCTGAACGTGAGATCGAAGCTGAGCGCTTTAAATCAATTGCGGGGTGAACATATGGCTTTACTCTATGGTGATTTTATCCCCCTTCGGGTGGAAAAGCAAATCTACGCTTATATCCGTTCCTTTTTCGGTAAAAATGTCCTCGTGGTTTTCAACAAAGGCAAAGAAACGGTCTCTCTAAAGCTCGATTTGCCGAAGATGAAACGGGAGGAAAACTTCTCTTCTCTATTCGGTAACCGTTTTAGCTATGATAATTCGAAAATAATTCTGGATGTCCCCGCTTATGGAGTTGCAATCATTTATAATTGAACAGCCGGTATTTTTTGAGTATACTTTAGAAAATAAGAAAGGTTCGCTGATCAGGAGGCCTGAAAAGCGAACCGAATCAAAAACAAAGTGATATTAATCCAGTACCCCTTTAATGCGGTCTTCGAAGGCTGAGAGTGCGGCTTTGGCTCCTTCTCCCATCGAGATAATAATTTGTTTGTAGGGGACGGTGGAAACATCGCCGGCTGCATAGATACCCGGAACGTTGGTACGGCAGTGGGCATCGATAATGATTTCTCCCGGGCGATTGGTGGCGACAACTTCTTTAAAGGCACTGCTATTGGCTGCTAGTCCGATTTGTACGAAAATGCCGTCCAGGGGGAATAAGCGTTCATTACCCGTTACCCTGTCTTTTACGCGAATGCCTGTCACTTTTTCTTTATCACCCACCACTTCGGTCGTTTGGGAGTTGACCAGAATTTCTACGTTAGGCAGACTTTTCGCTTTTTCCTGTAATACCTGATCGGCTTTTAACTCTTCCAGGAATTCAAAAACAGTTACTTTAGAACAAATTCCTGCCAGATCGATCGCTGCTTCGATTCCAGAATTACCTCCTCCGACGACAGCCACGTGTTTTCCTTTATAAAAAGGACCGTCACAGTGGGGACAAAAAGCTACTCCTTTACCGATATAGTCCGTTTCGCCGGGTACATTCAGCCGCCGCCAACTGGCTCCGGTAGCGATAATGACAGCCGGGGCGATAAATTTTTCTCCTCCGGTTACCGAAAGAATTTTTTCTTTTCCGGTATGATCTATTTTTTCCACTTTCCGGTGTTCGAACAGATCGATCGGATAATGTTGGATATGGGTGCGCAGGTTATCGGCAAGCTGGCTACCTGTCGTGTGAGGGATAGAGATCAGATTTTCGATGCCTACGGTTTCTTTCACCTGGCCCCCGATACGCTCGGCGATGATGGCTACTTTCAGCCCTTTTCTGGCCGAGTAGATTGCTGCCGAAGAGCCTGCCGGGCCACCTCCTGCGATCAGAACGTCGTATTTCTTTTCCGGGATTTCCTGTCCGGTACTCACAGAGCCGTAGGTTGCCTCTAATTTTTCAAGGAGTTCTCCGAATTCTCCCCGTCCGACATGTATGAGCTTACCGTCGGCATATACCGAAGGTACTCCCTGTATATTCAATGCCTCGACTTCAGCTTGATGTATTGCTCCGTCTACCATTTCGTGCTGTATGTTGTCGTTCAGGATAGTCATCAGGTTCAGGGCCTGCACGACATCCGGACAATTCGTACACGTTAAAGATACATAGGTTGTCAATCGGATCGGTCCTTTCAAGGCTGCTATTCGTTTCTGTAAACTCTCGTCGGGTATGTTTTTCCCTTTACCGTCACTGTTGAGGATGGCCAATAGTAAAGAGGTGAATTCATGACCATTCGGTACGCCCCGGAACTTGATCCTCGTTTTTTGTTCATTTTTCAGCAATTCAAATTCCAGCCCCTCTCCTTCTTCCAGCCGGTAATTGATTTTTTCTGAGCAAGAGGCGACATCCTCTAACAGTTCGATCAATTCATTCCGGTTTTCGTGTCGGGGATTAAGCCGGATTAAAAAAGTGTATCGGGAATCCAGCGGTGCAAAAATAGTGCGTAACTGGTCTTTTAATGCTGTTTCTAACATAATATATATTTTTTCAGAAAATGATAAAGGGTTTCAATGGTAGGGAGGTTTTTCTGCAACCGAGCGGACCATTGAAACCCTGAAAGTAGTTCGGGATTAAATTTTGCCGACTAAGTCGATGCTAGGTTTCAAGGTAGCTTCACCTTTTTTCCATTTAGCCGGACAAACTTCGCCGGTATGAGTGGCTACGAATTGAGCCGCTTCAACTTTTCTTAAAAGCTCGTTAGCGTCCCGTCCGATGTTATTGTCGTGAATTTCTACAACTTTGATTTGTCCTTCCGGATTCACGACAAAAGTTCCCCGGTAAGCCATTCCTTCTTCCTCGATCATGACTCCGAAAGCACGGCTTAAAGCTCCTGTCGGGTCTGCCAGCATCGGATATTTGATTTTGCGGATGCTTTCAGAAGCGTCGTGCCATGCTTTGTGTACAAAGTGAGAGTCTGTGCTTACAGAGTAGATCTCCACACCCATAGCCTGAAATTGTTCGTACTTTTCGGCCATATCGACTAATTCGGTCGGACAAACAAAAGTGAAGTCGGCCGGATAGAAGAAGAAGATCCCCCATTTTCCCTTTACATCTTTGTCGGTTATTGTTTTAAATTGACCGTTTTGAAATGCCTGTACACTGAATTCAGGAAGCTGAGAATTGATAATTGTTTGCATAATTTTTATTTTTAAATTGTTATTGTTTTTTCTTTTCGATACAAAAATATATCAATTGTATCGATAAATAAAATATTTTCAATTGATATTTTCTATGTTGATATAGATAAATCGAATGAGTGAAAAAGAACCCTTATCTTTGTTGTGATTTTAAATGAAAGCTATGAGAAAGTATATTTTTGAATTGGAGATGAAAGTCCGGGATTATGAGTGTGATTTGCAAGGTGTAGTGAATAATGCCAATTATCAGCATTATATGGAGCATGCCCGTCATGAATTTTTGGAGCATGCCGGTGCTAATTTCGGGGAATTACATCAGCAAGGTATCGATGCGATGGTTGCCCGGGTCGAGATCGACTATAAAGTGTCTTTGATTAGTGGGGATCGTTTTACGGTTAAATTAAATATATCCCGCGAAGGAGCTAAATTGGTGTTTTTAGAAGATATTTATCGCTTGTCGGATGATAAATTGTGTGCCCGTGGCCGGGTGGAATCGATCTGTGTAAAGGACGGGAAATTGACCCGGGGGGAATTATTCGATGAGATTTTTGCCGATTATTTGAAATAATTTTGAAAAAAAATAGCATTTTGTTTGGAGTGAAAGAAAAAAGCACTACTTTTGTACCCGCAATCGAACAAGATCGCACGGGCGCTTAGCTCAGTTGGTTCAGAGCATCTGGTTTACACCCAGAGGGTCGGGGGTTCGAATCCCTCAGCGCCCACAGAAAAGGAAGTTATAGAAAAACTTCCTTTTTTATTTGTGATAACTTTTCTCTGAGCCCGGGATTCGAACGAAGGGTAGGCCGGAGTTCGTAACATGTTCATGAGGGGATTAGCCTCGAATAATTTCTCAGCGCTCTTTTTTTATCGTATGACCGCGATGGGTCATACGGAGATCAGTTCATAATCGAGTGTCCCGATTCCTATTTTTTCTGCGTGTTGAAGTCCGGCCAGCCAATTGGTGTCGGGATGGATCAGATGGAATTTATCCGTTCCTTGCAGGTGTTCATGGGGATGAGCTTCCGAGAGTTTATTCCCTCCGGTGACGGGGGCTGCGATCACCAGATCGGCACAGGCTTTATCGAGCGCTACCGGATCGAACGAAGCCAAAATTCCCAGATCCGGAATAATAGCAGCGTCATTGTGATTCCAGCAATCGCATTCGGGGGATACGTTCATGATAAAACTGATGTGGAAATGAGGTTTGTCTTTTAGTACGGCTTGTGTGTATTCTGCTATTTTATAATTCAGGCGTTCGGAAGTGTCGCTTTCGCCCATCACGGCCGCGTCGTATTGACAGAGCGCCACGCATTGGCCACAGCCGACACAACGTGAATAATCTATTTCTGCAATATGTTGTGCATTGAAGCGGATGGCTTCGTGGGCACAATGTTTGATGCAGATGCCGCATTTCTTACAGTTCTGGCTATCGATAACGGGTTGCGAAGCAGAATGAAGTTCGAGCTTCCCTCCTACACTGGCACATCCCATGCCGAGATTTTTCAATGCTCCGCCGAATCCTGCCTGCTCATGTCCTTTAAAATGGTTCATCGTGACGATAATATCTGCGTCGGCAATCGCTGCTCCGATTTTCGGAGCCTGACAATATTCTCCTCCGATCTCTATTTCCCTGTACTCTGTTCCTTTGAGTCCGTCGGCAATGATTACCTGGCATTGAGCGGAAATCGGATTGAAACCGTTTTCCATAGCACTTTGCAGGTGGTCCACGGCATTGGCCCGGCGTCCGGAATATAGCGTGTTACAATCTGTCAGGAAAGGTTTGGCGCCTAGAGAGCGTAAAACTTGTACCAGGCGGGCGGCATAATTAGGCCGTATGTAAGCTAAATTTCCGGGCTCTCCGAAATGAATCTTTATTGCTGTAAACTGCTGTTCGAATGAAATATCGGCTATGCCTGCTTTTCTGACCAAACGCTCCATTTTATCCAGCAGATTGCTGTTGGGGTTAGTCCTCAGATTGGTGAAATATACTTTTGCTTTGTTCATGGTGGTTATTTGTCGGCAGGATAAATGATTCCTGATTGTTTACGTACTTCATCGATAATTTCAAGAGTGGCGAGCGAATGATCATGACTATTGATCGTCGATTCGCATAGCCCTCTTTCTATCAGATCGATAAATTCTGCTATTTCATAATAATATTCGTTGTGTGAGGCCGGGAGCGAGAGATCCCGGGGTTGTCCTCCTTTGGGGATAAATTTTACTTCACGGATGGTTTGAATACGGTCTAAAATAAAAGTTCCTTTTTCTCCCTGGATTTCTGCAGGTAAAAAGGAATCTGCGATCTTTGAATACAGAACGGTAGCATTCAGGTTTTCGTATTCGAAGTTTACAGCCCCTTGTCCGTCTGCGCCTGTCGAAAGTTTTAGTCCTGTGGCACTGATGCGTTTAGGGCGACCGAAAAGGACGACCATGGGATAGATGGTGTAAACGCCCAGATCCATCGAAGCTCCGTTTGAAAATTCGGGATTAAAAGCATTCAATACAATTCCTGCTTTTAATTTGTCGTAACGCGAAGAATATTGACAATAGCTGGCAAAATAGCGCCGTAAACATCCCGCTTCCGCTAAATACCGGCGAAGTTGCAGGAAGTTGGGGGTGAGAGTCGATTTCATGGCTTCCATCAGAGTAACACCATTTTGCCGGGCTGTCCGGATCATTCCCCTGGCTTCTTTGGCATTGGAAGCCAGGGGCTTTTCACAAAGGACGTGTTTCCCTTGTTGCATGAAAAGGATGCTCAAAGCCGCATGCAACGAATTAGGTACAGCGATATATACGGCATCGATCAAAGAACTGGCTGCCATTTCTTCGGGCGAAGTGAAGAGGTGCGGTATACCATGTTTAAGGGCAAAAGCCCGGCCCGTTTCCCTACTCCGCGAACAGACGGCTGTGGCTTCGAAACGCAACTCTTCGCGTGCCGCTTCAAGAATCCAGTCGGTGATAAAATTGGTACCTATTATGCCGAAACGTATTTTTCTCATACTTTAGAGCTCTTTCAATTCAACGACTGCCGGGCAGTGGTCGGAGTGCTTGACCTCGGGTAAAATATAGGCATCTTTTAACAGAGGGATGACCTGCGGGCTGACCATGCAGTAGTCGATACGCCAGCCTTTATTGTTATTCCGCGCATTTGCCCGGAAACTCCACCAGGTGTATCGATGAGGTTCTTCGGGATGAAAATACCGGAAAGTATCGGTAAATCCCGATTCCAGAAACAGGCTCATCCATTCCCGTTCTTCGGGTAGGAAACCACTGCTGTTGGCATTCCGTACCGGATCGTGAATGTCGATCGGACGATGACAGATGTTATAATCCCCGCAAAGGATCAGTTTACTACGGGTTTTGCTGAGCTCTATAACATAATGCCGGAAATCTTCGAGCCATTTCATTTTAAAGGCTTGTCTTTCATCTCCGGTGGTACCAGAAGGATGGTAGACACTGACAATGGAAAGGTCGCCGTAATCGGCCCGCAAGAAACGTCCTTCCCGGTCGTATTCCTGCATCCCCATTCCGTATTCCAGATGGTCGGGGGTGATTCTGGTCAGGATGGCTACCCCACTGTAGCCTTTTTTCTCGGCTGAGAAAAAGAAGGAACGATAACCTAAAGCTTCGAATTCAAGTGTGGGGATCTGATCCGGTTGGGCTTTTGTTTCCTGTAAACAGACCACATCCGGTTGCTCTTCTGCCAGCCAGTCCGTAAATCCTTTCGATAAAGCACTACGCAGGCCATTGACGTTATAAGTGATAATTTTCATAATTGATTTTCTTTATTACAAAATTAAAAAAATATTGGTAATAGAATCATCCGAAGAATCAATTGTGAAATTAAAATTTGATCTTGCCGGCCAAAACACTGATCCCCACAAATCAGATTTTTTGATTTGTGGGGATAGCTCCTCAGGTAGTCCCTGATTTTAAATGTTATAGAAAGTCGTAAACGCTTTGATCACATAATCCTGATCGAGCACACCGGCTGTTTCACGAACAGAGTGCATGGCCCACATGGGGTTACCTATATCTACTCCGCGCATTTCCATTTGCGTCAGGAGGATATTTCCTAAGGTAGAACCTCCTGCCATATCCGAATGATTGACAAAAGTCTGATAAGGTACACCGGCCATCTTACAAATTGTAGCGAATACAGCTGCCGAATCACCGTCAGTTATATATTTTTGGTTTGCGTTGATTTTGATTACCGGTCCCTGGTTCATGATCGGATGGTTGGTCGGATCGTGTTTTTCGGGATAATTAGGATGCAAGGCATGAGCCATATCGGCCGAGATCATAAAAGAATTGTGTATGGCCCGGTAGAGCTCTTCGATTTTATAACCTTGGTTGAAAGCTACCCGTTCCAGAATAGTCCGCAGTATCGGTGATGCTGCACCTTGTTTGGTGCCGCTGCCTACTTCTTCGTTGTCGAAGATGGCTAACACTTTGGTCTTATTACATGGCTTGGAATCGAGAAGAGCCGTCAGGCCTGCATGAACCATAGCCAGGTCGTCCAACCGGCCGGAAGAGATAAATTCGTTGTTTAGTCCGAATAAAGTTCCTTTACCATATTCATATAAGGTGAGGTCGAAATCCAGGATATCTTCTGCCGGAATATTCATTTCCTGAGCAATAAGCTTCAGAAGGAAATTGTCTTTTTCGAAAGTCTCGTTGATCATGGCTATGACAGGAAGCATATCTCTTTGCTTGCTGAGCGGATTACCCTGATCGTTTACTGCCCGGTTGAAATGGATGGCGATATGGGGTATTTCAAGCAACGGCCGGTCGAAATTGATGAATTGAGTGGCCGGTTTAAGGGGTTTGTCACTCTTGACCATGACCCGTCCGGCCATAGACAGAGGCCGGTCGAACCAGGTATACATGATCGGGCCTCCGTAAACTTCTGTGTTCAGTTTCAGGTATTTCCCTTCCACCGGCATTTCTGCATGGGGTTTGATCCGGAAAGTCGGAGAATCACTATGTGCACAAATCAGTTTAAAGCCTTCTTCTGCCAAATTACCGTTGCCCGGAATAAAAGCATATAAAGAAGAATGATTCTTGGTCACGAAATATTTACCCCCGTGTTCGATATGCCAGGCTTCTCCTGAAAAAAGCTGTTTGAAACCATGAGCCTGAAGGCGTTGTTTGATGCTGAGGACAGCATGGAAGTTGGTCGGACTCTCGTGTATAAATTCGAGCAGATCCAAAGCGGCTTGTTTTTCCATAATTTATAGATTTATTTATAACAATTTTATTAGCGACAAATATACCATCGGTGGATGATCATTTTTTACCGACCTTAAATTAGAAAGAATATTTTAAATAACCTGCTCCTTCCGGGAAACATTTTGAATGGAAATGCCGATTTTTTTGTGGTTTGAAAAAAAATGGATTTGTTTTAGTGGTTTTGTTGTGTTTAATGTATTGATTATGAATAATTATAGATTATTTGAATTGTGTTGTAAATATTATTGATTTGATTTATATTTTAAGCGGTTATATATTTGTATCAAAGAAATAAGAAATAGTAGAAATCAATTAAAAATAAGAATTATGAAAACGAAAAATTTAATCGGATTGGATTCAGAGAATGCTCAACAAGTAGTAAACCTTTTAAATGAGTTGTTAGCCAACTATCAGATTTATTATCAGAATCTGCGTGGATTTCATTGGAACGTCAGAGGTAACCGTTTCTTCGTTCTGCATGCTAAATTTGAAGAGTTGTACAACGATGCTATCGAAAAGGTAGATGAAATTGCTGAACGTATTCTTACTTTAGGTGGTGTACCTTTGCATTCTTATGCAGCTTATACTAAAGTGGCTACTTTGAAAGCTAAAGAAAATGTTACTGACGGGGATGCTTGTTTGCGGGCTGTTGTAGAGGATGTGCAGGTATTGTTGAAACAGGAACGTGAAATTTTGAGTGTCGCTGCAGAGATTGGGGACGATGGGACTCAGGATGTGTTTTCTTCTTATGTTTCAAGTCAGGAAAAGCTGTTGTGGATGCTCGATGCCTATCTGAATCAGAAATGAGTAAGGTAAAAGGTATAAAGTAAAAAGTAAAAGGTGGAGAGATCGATTTTCCACCTTTTACTTTTTACTTTATACCTTTTACTTCTTCTTTCGCTTTGCTTTGTGTCACAAGGTACACACCTGTAAATACCAGTAAAGCGGCGATCGGTTTGTCCCAGCTGAATACATCTTGTCCGATAAGAATCGCTATAATGGAAGCGATGATCGGCTGTAAATTGTTGTACATACTGGCTGTAGTGGGACGAATTCGTTTCAAAGCCATAGGAACCAGGAAGTAAGCGATGCCGGTTGCCATAATGACTATATAACTCAGTTTCAGGATAACGAATGGGTTGCTTTCTGTGCCGAAGACTTTAGCTTCCGGCAGATCGGAAATACCGGGAGGAAAAGAGATAAGGGCTGAAAATAAAAACATCCATTTCATCAGAGTGATGGCGGAATAACGTTGTGAGATAGGACGGGTGATGACTAAATAGATGGCATAAGTGATTACATTAACGATGCAAAGTAGGTTACCTATCCAATTGCCGGATGAATCGGTATTTATAGCCGACGATTGAAAAATGATCAGTAAGGCACCCGATGCTCCGATCAAAACTCCGGCAGCTTTTTTGAATGTGACGGGCTCTTTTAATATCAGGGCTGCGATCAGCATAACCGCGAGCGGGGTCATGGCTGCAATGATGGTAATATTGACCGGTGAGGTGTACAGAAGGGCATTGGCAAAAGATACTTGTGCCCCTACCAGACCGAATAAGGCACCCCAAAAGATCGTCCATAGATCCCGTTTTCCGACTTCTTCTTTCGGAGCCAGTAAGCCGATACCCCAAAAAACAAGGGTAGCAAAAACCATCCTTACAAAGGTAAGAGCATACGGACTGATCCATTCCGGGACAATGGTTTTCGCTATGGGCGTATTTAAGCCGAAAATCAGATTCGTAGCCAGTATTGCTCCATGTCCCAGCCATTTGTCTTTTGTCATCTTGTTTTTTTGTTTTCTGCGGTAAATATAAGATAAATCGGCCGAATAATCTTATTTCTCGCTATTAGTAATTTTACTGACTTAATAAAGTTCTTAAACTTTACAGACTCATTTTTTTGTTGTAACATTGTGGTTTCGGAAACGTTTGAATTATTGTGGGTAAATACTAATATTAGAAAATGATTGTCTATGAAAAAGATGAAATTAGGTCTATTGCCTCGTATTATTATTGCTATTGCTTTAGGTATTGTGTGCGGACTTTTCTTTCCCGGTTGGATTGTCCGGATTTTTTTGACTGTTAATTCTTTGTTCGGTAATTTCCTGAATTTTATTATTCCGTTATTGATATTAGGCTTGGTGGCTCCCGGAATCGCCGATCTGGGGAAAGGAGCCGGACGTTTGCTGCTGATAACCGCTTTGCTGGCTTATGGTTTTACTTTGTTTTCAGGCTTTTTTACTTATTTTACCTGTGATCTTTCTTATCCCTGGTTGTTAAATACCTCCGATAAGCTGTCGGCTGTGGCGGATAATACCGTTGCCTTACAACCGTATTTCACTGTTGAAATGCCTGCTGTCATGGGAGTTATGTCGGCTCTGATATTGGCTTTTACGTTAGGTTTAGGAATGTCGGTGATCGACGGCAACCGGTTGAAGTCGGTTATGGATGATTTTAAAGACATTATCAATCAGGTGATTACTGCCGTGATTATCCCTGTTTTACCTCTCTATATTTTCGGTATTTTCCTGAATATGACCAATTCCGGGCAGGTTGCCGGAGTGATGAATGTATTTCTGAAGATTATTGTCGTTATTTTTGTGATGACCGTAGTCTTGTTGTTTATTCAGTTTTTTATCGCCGGTATGGTCGGTAAAAAGAATCCCCTCCGTTTGTTCCGCAATATGTTACCTGCTTATATGACTGCTTTAGGCACCCAATCTTCGGCGGCAACGATTCCTGTAACCCTGGAGCAAACGATACGGAATGGCGTACGTCCTGACTTGGCCGGTTTCGTTATCCCGTTGTGTGCTACGATTCATCTGTCGGGGAGTACCATGAAAATCGTCGCTTGTTCGATGGCCATCATGTTGATGAGTGGTATGGAAATAAATTTTGCCCAATTCGCCGGATTTATTATGATGCTCGGGATTGCTATGGTGGCAGCACCGGGTGTGCCGGGAGGTGCTATTATGGCAGCCTTGGGATTGTTACAGTCGATGTTGGGATTCGATGAAACTGCCCAGGGATTGATGATCGCACTTTATATTGCTATGGATAGTTTCGGTACGGCGACTAATGTTACCGGTGACGGGGCTATTGCAGTTATTGTAGACCGGATTAATTCCGGGGAATAGATACCTTTGTGAATACCGGATTTTTTGCCTCTGAATTATTTCTATATCTTTGCAGCGGAAAATCAAAATAATATGAACTTGAAGTATATACTGATCGTATGGGGAGCGATGCTATTTTGTGTGGGGTGTAGTGAAGATGACGTGGATTCCAGCTACTCGTTCGATGTGGCCAGGCTGAAAGCTACTGTGACAAATGACAAAGGAAGTGTTGTCGAGATGAATACTATTTTATTGGATTCTTTGCAACAACAGGGATTTGTAGGTGAAGTTAGTTTCTCTGAAGAAACCCGGGCCGAAAACGACCGTTTGGCTGAAGAAAAATTTGCAGAGAAACTGGAAAATATCAAAAATATCAAACCCGCCCGTTTGTTACAGCTTCTACCCGGAGAAAGGGTCATGGTAACTTTTGATTATCTGTTGAAACGCGGAAAAGATGTGCTCGAAGAGGAAGAAATAACCTTAGATGAGGCTATCGCGTTGTAGGGAACGGATTATTGTCCGTATCCAATGGTTCTGTCGGTAAATAATTGTTGTACAACGTATACCGAATCTTCGTAACTACCTGTATAATCCCAAGCAGATAAACACGACGGCCTGTACCATTCAGAAAAACCGCTTCGAATTTTTTTATAAACTACATTCCGTAGTTGAACCTTCAATCGGTCGATTTTGAAAATAAATATTAATCCTGATATTTATTGTTGTAATTTTGTTAATTATTTACTATTTTTGCATACCGAAAAGTATAAAAATATGCCGGATTTGAAAGATGAAATAGTGAATAAATCTTTTTTCCAATTTCTGAACAGAGGATATAAAGCTTGTTCGCTGAAAGATTTGGAGAAAGCTACCGGTTTGACGAAAGGTGCGTTTTATTATTATTTTCGGAATAAAGAAGAAATACTGAAAGCCGGTATCGAAAAGTATTTGTCCGTAGTCAGTGAGATAAGCGAAGAAGAGTTTTTGGAAGTCGGTTCATTGAAGGCCTACATAGATATCGTAGTGGCCCGGAAAGAACGAAGAGCTGAACAATTACAACAGATGTTCGACTTTTTTATTATAGATATCGCTTTTTTTCAGTTGGTTTTGGAAGTAGCCCCTCTCTTTCCGGAATATCGTAAATGGATTGACGAGTTGTCTAAAGATCGTTTGTCCCGTTGGGAATATATGATCTTGAAGGCGAAACAGCAGGGAGAGATCAAAGGTTCGCTCGATACTTCGGTATTGGCGCGTAACCTGATGTCGGTGTCGACCAGTATGTTGAATATCGAGTTGGGTACCGATAATTTGCACTTTATGTTTTCGGATATGCGTATGCAGTTTGAACAATATTATTTATTGATAAAAAAATGAATAATACCCGTCGGCAAATCATAGAAACCGCTTTTCTGCTCTTCTTGAAAAAAGGGTTTAAGGCTGTGCGGCTGAGTGATATAGAACGGGCTGCGAAAATTACCCGCGGTACTTTTTATTATCATTTCACCAATAAAGAAGAAGTACTGAAGGAGGGATTGTATTCTTATTATGCCTTGCTGAACTCAAAAAGAACCGAAGAATTCGGGCATATTTCGACATTGCGGGAATATGTCGACCTCACTATTCAGAAATTGACCGGGATACATAATTATTCAGCACGGACATTCAGTAGTGAAATTCCTGAAATTCTTTGCCTTTCGTTGATCGTGGAAGTGATCGCCCTATTCCCCGAATTTAAAAAAGTGGTTTTGGCTTCGAAAATGTTGCGACTTTCTAAGTTAGAACAGTTGATATTGAATGCCAAACGGGCCGGAGAATTGAGAAATGATGTGGATACCTCTATTTTGGCAAAGAATTTGCTGAATATTAGCGTCGGTGTGATAAACTATCTGATCATGCATCAGGATATATCTTATGCATTGTCGGCGGTGAGATCACAATATGAACAACTTTATTCTCTGGCTGTCGGAGAATAATTTTTTTATTGAAATACATACCGAAAAGTATAAAACAAATTACGTTATAATAGATAGAATTTATTATTCAATAACCGATCATATGAAGAAGTTGATTTGTGGAATATTAATGTTAGGAACGATTGCCGGTGTATATGGGCAAAAAGTGATGAGCTTGGAAGAGTGCAGGCTGTTGGCTCTGGAAAATAACAAAAAGTTGAAAATGGCCGATGAGCAGATAAACGCAGCAAAAGCTAAAAAAGAAGAGGCTTTTACCAAATATTTGCCTGCTTTGGATGCGATGGGGACTTATATGCGCAATCAGAAAGAGATCAATTTATTATCCGAAGATGCCCATTTGCCTGTCGGTACGATCGGACAAGACGGTAAATGGACGCTCGGTAAAGATCAGATTATGATCGGAGCAGACGGAAAACCTGTGATGAATAACGGCCAATATGTCCCTAAAGATTATGCTCTGTTGCCCAAAGAGGCGATGACCGTGGATGATAGAAATATGGCTCTTTTGCAGGTAGGACTGACACAACCGATTTATATGGGGGGTAAGATCAGAGCCTATAACCAACTGGCAGGGTTGTCCGAGAAATTGGCCGAGAGCGGGAGAGAACAGGAATTGCAAAATATTATCCAGGAAACCGACGAAGCTTATTGGCAAATCGTATCTCTGGTCAACCGACAGAAATTAGCCGTTAAATTTGTCGAGACTTTACAGAAATTCGAACATGATATCGAAGTGATGTACCGAACCGGCGTATCGACTAAGGCGGATATGCTCTCGGTGAAGGTAAAACTGAACCAGGCAGAGATGGCTCTGTTGCGGGTGGAGGACGGTTTGAGTCTGGCTCGTATGAATCTGAACCAAATCTGTGGATTAGCTGTAGATTCGGTTTATACCCTGCAAGAAGAATTATTGAATGTTTTGCCTCAGGCCGAACCGAAGTGGTTGAATATCGAGCAGGTATATGATAACCGTCCGGAGATCAGTAGCCTGACGCTGGCAACGGATATTTACCGGAAGAAAGAAAAGATTGCCCGTTCGGCTTATCTGCCGACAGTGGCTTTTATGGCTAATTATTTTGCCATGACCCCTTCTTTCTTCGATGGGATAAGTACCGGATTCGACGGGATGTGGAGTGTCGGTATCGGCGTTAAAGCACCTATATTCCATTGGGGGGCTTCCCGGAAAACGGTGCGTAGTGCCAGGGCGGAGACCAGTCTGATGAATTTTAAATTACAGGAAGCCCGCGAAAAGATAGAGTTACAGGTAAGCCAGGCCCGGTTGAAGGTCAAAGAAGCTGCCCGGAAGATGGAAGTGGCTGAAAAAAATCAGGTGAAGGCCGATGAGAATTTGAAGTATGCCAACCTGGGATTTCAGGAAGGGACGATCCCGGTATCCAATGTGTTGGAAGCCCAAACGGCTTGGTTGGCTGCTCATGCCGATTTGATCGATACACAGATAGAAATGAAATTGTGTGAAGTGTATTTGCAAAAAGCGTATGGTATATTAGGCAAAGAATAGAAATTATAAACGAAAAGATAGTATGGAAAAGATGAATGGAAAATTGGTGACTTTTACCGGAATCATTGTTTTGGTGCTTTTGGTGGCAATTTTCGGTTTTCTGTTTTGGGATCCGAAACCTGAGTATATTCAGGGAGAGGCTGAGGCAACGGAAGTACGTATTTCCGGAAAAGTGCCGGGGCGGATCGAAATATTCCGTTTTAATGAAGGAGAACAGGTGAGCCGGGGGGATACGGTGGCTATCCTGGATAGTCCTGAGGTGCTGGCCAAATATAGTCAGGCCGAAGCGGCGGAGGCTGCTGCCCAGGCTCTGAACGAAAAGGCTGAAAGAGGTACTCGCTCCGAACAGATCGTAATGACTTACCAAACCTGGCAAAAAGCAAAAGCCGCTGCCGAGGTAGCGAAAAAAACATACGACCGGATCCTGAAACTTTATGAGAGTGAGGTTGTGCCGGCCCAGAAGAAAGATGAGGCCGAAGCTAATTACAAAGCTATGATGGCTACCGAACAGGCTGCTAAAGCCCAATACGAGATGGCACGCAATGGTGCACAAAGAGAAGATAAACAAGCTGCAGAGGCTCAACTGAACCGGGCGAAAGGGGCTGTCGCAGAAGTGGAGGCTTATGTCAAAGAGACTTATTTGATCTCTCCGATAGACGGAGAAATTTCCGAGCGGTATCCGAAGGTCGGAGAATTGGTCGGTACAGGGGCACCGGTGATGGATATTTTGGATTTATCGGACATGTGGGTATCTTTTAATGTGCGTGAAGACCAGCTGAACGATTTCAGGGTAGGAGAAACATTTAAAGCTTTTGTGCCTGCTTTGGATAATCGCGAAGTGGAATTGAAAGTCACTTATCTGAAGGATATGGGAAGTTACGCTGCCTGGCGGGCTACCAAAACGACAGGGCAGTATGATGTAAAAACTTTCCGGGTAAAGGCAAAACCGGTGGACAAAGTAGATGGACTGCGTCCGGGAATGAGTGTTTTGAAAAAATTATGAGTACGCTCGGTTTGTTATCGGCTTTAATGAAACGGGAATTCAGACGTCTGGCTTCCCGGCGGATTTATTGGTTTATTCTGATTTTAGCTCCGGCATTTTGTTTTATCTTTTTTGCCGATTTGTTGAAACAGGGGTTACCAATGAAATTGCCGATAGCCGTGGTGGATGAGGATAATACATCCTTGTCACGGCAATTGGTGCGTTCTTTGGATGCGATGGCCCAAACCGAAGTGGTGATGCGGACGGCTAGCTTTAAAGAAGCCCGGGAAGCGATGCAAACAAGCCGGATCTACGGTATTTTCCATATACCGGCGAATTTCAGACAGGAGGTGTCTGTCGGTAAAAGACCTGAAATTTCATTTTATACAAATGAGACTTATCTGCTACCGGGCTCATTGGTCTATAAAAATATGCGCTTGCAGGCCGCTTTGGCAAACGGGGCTGTACAACAGACCGTATTGTTGGCAAAAGGCGGGGGAGGACCGCTATTGAAAGCCAGGCTGTCACCGATTACAGTGGATACGTTTCCCTTGAATAATCCCTGGATCAGCTATGCCATCTATCTGGCAAGTATTTTAATGCCTGCTTTCGTTTTTATGTTTGCCATGTTTACCGCCACTTATAGCATCAGTCAGGAGACTAAAGAAAAAACGGCAGCCGATTGGTTGCGTCGAAGCAATGATTCTATTGTATTGGCTTTGCTGGGAAAGCTATTGCCTCAAACGCTGATCTTTGTCACTACCGGCTTACTGTATCTTTCTATATTGTACGGTTATTTACATTTTCCTTTGAATAGTGGATTTTTTCCCATGTTTTTAGCTATGTTGCTGTTGGTACTGGCTGCTCAGGGGTTTGCTATTTTTGTTACCGGTATTGCACGGCGCAATCGGATCGCCCTCAGTTTTTGCGGGCTTTGGGGAGTTTTGTCATTCTCTGTCAGTGGTTTTACTTTCCCGGTTCCGGCTATGCCTCAGCTGATGCAGTTGATGTCTGATTTATTTCCGATGAGGCATTACTATCTGCTCTATGTCGATCAGGCTTTGAACGGTATTCCTATGGCCTACTCCTGGAAACCTTATCTGGCTTTGGTATTGTTCGTTCTGTTGCCGTTACTGACTTTGCCTAAATTGAAATTGGATTTACAGGAAAATCGTTATTTACCCTAATGGGAGGTTATGATGAAAGATATCTATTTTATATTTCGGAGAGAGTTTTACCTGGTTTTTCGGGACCATGCAGTACTTACTTTCTTTATTTTTCTGTGTTTAGGCTATCCCCTGATTTATACTTTTATTTATAGTAATGAGGTTGTAAGACAGGTGCCCGTTGCTGTCATCGATCAGTCCAAGTCTCCTTTAAGCCGTGAATTTTTGCGGATGTGGGAAGCTTCTCCGAATGTGAAAGTCGTAGCCCACTGTAACGATCTCGGAGAAGCGCAGCTTTTCATGTGGCAGAAAGAAATATACGGTATTTTAGAGATTCCGGCGGATTTCAGTAAAGATATAAATCGGGGAGAACAGGCCCATGTCGCTTTGTTTTGCGATATGGGGGCTTTACTCAATTATAAAGCTTTACTTCAGGCGACAAGCGATGTGGCTATCACCCTGGGGAAAGAAATACAGGTAGAAAATTTACCTTATGCTTCCCGCATTCAGCAAGAAATAACCGCCTCGCCGGTAGAGATTTCGGAAGTCAAAATGTTTAATCCTCAAAGTGGTTTTGCTTCTTTTATCATCCCGGCAGTATTGATCCTGGTGATCCAACAATCTTTATTGTTGGGAGTGGGAACGATTGCCGGAACAGCCCGCGACAGGAATCCACGCCATAGCCTGGTGCCCGTCGATAAACATTACTGCAAACCCTGGTGCATTGTCATCGGTAAAGCCTGTGTTTATATGCCGGTTTATTTTGTGATGGGATTTTGGGTGTTCTTTATTGTACCCCGGATCTTTAGTTTAACTCAAATCGGAGCTAAATCGGAATTGATGTTATTCCTGTTCCCCTTTTTGTTGGCTTGTGTCTTTTTTGCTATTACAGCTTCTTTTTTAAGTAGGGAGCGGGAACAGCCTTTTTTATTGTTTGTCTTTACCTCGGTGCCGCTCATGTTTATTTCGGGTATTTCGTGGCCGAAGGAGGGGATTGCCGGTTATTGGATCGCCCTGTCGAAAATTTTTCCTTCTACTCACGGAATCGACGGGTTCGTAAAAATGAACAATATGGGGGCTACCCTTGGAGAGGTGTTGCCGGAGTATCTAAATCTCTGGATTTTAGCGATTATTTATTTTATTTTGGCATGTTTATTGTATTATAGAGAAATTGTTAAAAGTCGTAAAGTACGTTCGTAAACGAATAATTAATAGGTGTGTACTATGATCAGACATTATTTATTCCCTGTGGTGGGAATTATCCTTGGATTTTCTGCTTGTCGTTCGTCGGAAACCAATGAAAAGCAGGTCTTGATGGTGAAGACCGAGACAGTAAAAAATTATGAGAACGAATTACAAGTGACCTATCCGGGGCGTGTTAAGGCTGCGGCCGACGTAGATCTGGCATTTCGGGTAGCCGGACCGATCATCCGGATTCCGGTGCAGGTGGGTAGTTTTGTGCGTAAAGGAGAAGTGATTGCAGAGATCGACCCGCGGGATTATGAATTGCAGTATAAAGCTACCGAAGCCGAATACAAACAGATTAAATCCGAGGCTGAACGGGTGATAGAACTGTATAACCGTAAAAGTGTACCTGAAAATGATTACGATAAAGCGGTGTATGGTTTGCAGCAAATCACCTCTAAATATAATGCGCATAAAAATGCTTTGAAAGATACCCGGCTTGTCGCTCCTTTCGATGGGTATATCCAGAAGAAATATTTCGATACCGACGAAACGGTGGCTGCCGGAATGCCGGTTATATCGATGATCGATACCCGTTATTTCGAGGTAGAAATCGATGTGCCTTCCAGCGATTATGTCCGTCGTCACCTTTTTAACCGGTTTACGGCAGTTGCCGATGTCTTTCCGGATCGGGTTTTTCCGTTGGAATTGATCGATGTGACGAAAAAGGCTAATCTGAATCAGCTTTATCAGATGCGTTTGCGGTTGACTCCTGATCCTGCTATTCCTTTGGCGGCAGGTATGAGTGTGAATGTAACGATCGATTATGAAGCGGGAGGCGACAATTTGACAGTGGTTCCATTGAGTGCTATTTTTCAGGACAAGGAAAAATCGTCGGTATGGGTGTATCGGCCGGCGGATAAAAAAGTGACTCAAAGACAGGTTAAAATCCGGCAAATATTGAAAGAAGGCAGAGTGGTTTTGGACGAAGGCCTGCAAAGTGGTGAAATCGTAGTCACTGCCGGTGTACATAAACTGAAAGAGGGTATGGAAGTCGAGAGGTTGAAGCCTGTTGCCGATACGAATATCGGTGGTTTGCTGTAAACGGTCGATCCGGCCTGAAACTGTTGTCTTTTATTAATTCTGATTGGAATGAATCTTGCTGAATATGCATTGAATAATAGGGCACTGGTCAAATTTCTGATTGCAGTGCTTGTTGTTGGCGGAATCTTTTCGTTTGTCTCTATGAGTAAACTGGAAGATCCGGAGATCAAGGTAAAACAAGCTCTGGTCGTGACTGTCTATCCCGGAGCTTCGGCTCATAAAGTGGAATTGGAAGTAACGGATGTGCTCGAGAAAGAAATCCGGGCGATGGGAGATATTGCCAGTGTGGAGTCGAAATCGATGGCTGATCTGTCTATTATTACGGTCGAGTTGGAGAGTACGGTTCCCCCTGCCGAATTGGAACAAAAGTGGGATATCTTACGGCGGCGGGTGACGAATGCAGCTTCACAACTGCCCGACGGATGTGTGACTCCTGTGGTAAAAGATGATTTCGGGGATGTATACGGCATGTTCTATGCCATGACTACCGATGGCATCGCCGACGAAGAAATGGTTGAGTATGCCAATCTGGTGAAGCGTGAGTTACAGGATATACCGGGAGTGAGACGGGTGGATATTTATGGCGACCGAAAACCTTGTATCAATATAGATATCATACAGGACAAAATGGCTAATCTGGGTGTACATCCCGCCGAGATTTTAGCTACCTTGAACAACCAGAATAAAACGGTTTATTCGGGATATTTCAAGACGGGAAAGAGTAGATTGAGGATAGGCGTAGACGATAGTTACGAATCGATCCGTGATATCGAAAACCTGTTGATTCAGGGACATGAAAACGATCAGCTGCGATTGCGGGATGTAGCTTCGGTCACACGGGGATATCAGGATCCTTCCCGGAATGAGATGCGTTACGATACTGTTCGTGCACTAGGGATATCGATCTCTATGGAAAAAGGAGGGAATATTGTGACTTTGGGCGAAAAGGTGGATGCTCGTTTAGAGCAATTGAAATCTTCCCGTATACCTGTCGGCATCGATTTTCAAAAGGTATTTTTCCAACCCGATCGGGTGAGGGAGGCTATCGGTACTTTTATGATCAATCTGGTAGAGTCGGTGCTGGTGGTGATTCTGGTATTGATGCTGACGATGGGATTCCGGAGCGGTGTGATTATCGGTACCGGTCTGGTCATTATCGTTTTGGGGGCTTTCGTGATTCTATATTTACTCGATGGAACTTTACAGCGGGTTTCCCTGGCGGCTTTGATCGTTGCGATGGGGATGCTGGTGGATAATGCGATTGTGATTGTCGACGGAATCCTGGTGGATTTAAAACGGGGTATCCCTAAGCCTGCCGCTTTGACCAATATTGCTAAAAAGACAGCTATGCCCCTGTTGGGAGCTACTTTGATCGCCATACTGGCTTTCTTCCCGATTTTTATGTCGCCCGATACGGTGGGGGAATATGTGCGGGATTTGTTTATCGTTCTGGCGGTGTCGTTATTATTGAGCTGGATTTTGGCTCTGACACAGATTCCGATCCATGCCGATTATTCCTTAAAAGTGAAAAATGAGCATTTGAGTGAGGAACAATTATACGATAGCGGGATGTATCGGTGGTTCAGGAAATTCCTGACCTATATGCTCTATCATAAGAAATTTGCTGTAGGAGCGGTTGTCATCTTATTGGCTTTGAGTGCCTGGTGTTTCCAATATATTCCGCAGGGATTCTTCCCGGATTTGAGTTACACCCAGTTGTATATCGAATATAAAGTGCCTGAAGGGGGGACTTTGGAAGCCGTCCAGGGAGATATTGCAGAAATCGAGGCTTATTTACTTTCCCGTCCGGATATTACACATGTGACTTCGAGTTTCGGCGGTACGCCTTCGCGCTACAATTTGGTCCGCTCGATTGCTTTGCCGGCGATGTCGTACGGTGAATTGATCGTCGACTATACGGATGCCGATGCCCTGAAAAGTTCGATTCCCGGGCTACAGCAATATCTCACAGAACATTATCCGGATGCTTATGTGCGGATCAAGCGTTATAATCTGATGTATGAGGATTTCCCGGTCGAGTTGATGTTTTGCGGACCCGATCCGGCTGTATTGAAAAGCTTGTCGGCTCAGGCTGAACAGATCATGAACGATGAACCGACGGCTACTTTGGTAACGAATAACTGGGAGCCCGAAGCGCCGGTATTGATGGTCGATTATTACCAGCCGATCGCCCGGCAAGCCGGTTTATCCCGTACGGATGTCGGCTTATCTCTGCTCTCGGCTACCGATGGATTACCTGTAGGCTCTTACTACGAAGGAACCACAGCTATGCCTATTTATATCAAAAGCGTAGATAATGAAGGAGAAGAAACTGCTGCACTGGAAAATATTCCGGTTTGGAGCGTCCTGCCTTCGCTTACCGGTTTGGATGGCGAGACGATAAAAGGGCTTTTGATGGGAACTGTCAAGAAAGAAGACCTTTTGTCGGAAGTGGTCGGTTCTACTCCGTTGTCACAGGCTACCCGGGGAGTGAAAATCGAGTGGGAAGATCCTGTCGTTTGGAGGTATAATGGACAACGGGCCATAAAAGCACGTTGTAACAATGCGCAGGGATATACCGCCGAGAGTGTACGGGGCAAGTTGATCCCGCTTGTCGATACGATCACCTTGCCTGAGGGATATACGAAACAATGGCTGGGCGAACACAAAGCGAGTAGCGAAGCCATGCGGTATCTTTTTAAAAATGTGCCCTGGGCTATTGTTATGATAATTGTTATTTTGATCATGCTGTTTAAAGATTTCCGTAAACCTACGATTATTTTCCTTTGTTTGCCGCTGGCAGCTATCGGCATTGTCTTCGGGATGCTGATCAGTGGAAAAGATTTCGGTTTTGTCGCTATTGTGGGGGCCTTGGGATTGATAGGTATGATGATTAAAAATGGAGTGGTATTGCTGGATGAGATCACTTTGCAGATTGCTTCCGGCAAAGGGAGGTTAGTGGCTTTACTGGATTCGTCGTCTTCGCGTTTCCGGCCGGTAATGATGGCTTCTTTAACGACTATCCTGGGGATGATTCCTTTGCTGGGCGACGACTTGTTCGGTTCTCTGGCCGTCACTATAATGGGCGGATTGCTGGTAGGTACGGTGATCACTTTGGTGTTTATACCTGTATTGTATGCTTTATTCTTTCCCATCGAAAAAGAAGATAAGGTCGGAGCTTTGCATAAAAGCGATAATGAACAATTGGCTAATGAATGATCGACGAATGATGAAAACAACGCTATTAATCCTGACAGTTTTATTCTTTTCCGGAGTTTGTCCGGCTCAGATAGTCGAGCTCGATTTACAGAAATGCCGGAAAATGGCGGTAGAAAATAGTAAAAAATTGCAATCGGCAGAACAACAAGGTCAAAAAGCCGGTTTTGACAAAAAAGCTTACCGGGCTAATTTCCTACCTAAACTTTCGGCTACAGGTTTATATGCCTATGTACACAAGAAGATGAAATTCGATATCGACGGGGGGTATCTGCCGGTATACGATGTGAACGATGTCGGACAGGCAGTGCCGCTGAATAGTTTGTATATGCCCGAAGGCAAACCTGTATTGGGAGCCGATGGGATACCCCTGTTCAAACAATATGCATTTATGCCGGATATCGACCTGGCTTTGGGTATTGAAAATGCTTACACGGTAGGAGTGATGTTGGAACAGCCTCTTTA
Source organism: Odoribacter sp. N15.MGS-14 (assembly GCF_000980245.1). NCBI lineage: Bacteria > Pseudomonadati > Bacteroidota > Bacteroidia > Bacteroidales > Odoribacteraceae > Odoribacter > Odoribacter sp. N15.MGS-14. Next base: position 9,167 of record NZ_LARE01000011.1, on the reverse strand, counting down.
TATGGGGGGGAAAGTGCGTTCTGCTTTTCGCATGGCTTCGATAGGTAAAGAAATTGCAGACCTGAATGTGAAATATAATCAGGCGGAAGTACTTGCCGAAGCAGATGCGGCTTATTGGCAATATCTGAAAGTCTGTGAACAGGTCAAAGCTGCCGGAAAATACCTCGAAGTTGTGAAAGAATTGGTGCGTAATCTGGAAGATGCTTATCGGACGGGGATGGCCGCACAGAACGATCTGCTGAAAGCGCAGGTTAAACAAAATGAGGCGGAATTGATGGTACAAAAGGCACAGAACGGTCTGGCTTTGTCGGGAATGAATCTTTGCCGGATTGTCGGGGTTGATCTGATGAGTGAGCTGACGGTCAGGGATAGCCTCGGAGAAGGTATCGTTTCCGGCCTGTGGGAAGAAGGGGATAATATCACCGGCCGTCCCGAATACAATATGTTGGAACGGCAAATCGAACTGAAAGAAAAAGAAGTAGCCTTGACGCGTTCGGATTTCTTGCCTCAATTGGGAGTCTCTGCTTCGTATGGATATAGTGACGGGATTACGTTAAACGGCAAATCGGACGGTATCGCTTCTTTTGCAGCTTTGGCTTCGTTGAAAATACCTATTTATCATTGGGGAGAAGGACGTAATAAAGTCAAAGCCATGAAAGCCGAAGAAGAGATGGTGCGTTTGAAAAAAGAAGAAACCGAGCAGATGATGCAGCTCGAAGTGGCCCGGGCCCGCTATAATGTCGAAGATGCTGCAACCCGGGTTCGGCTCACACGACGGTCACTTTCTCAGGCCGAAGAAAACCTGCAGGTGAGTAAGAATCGTTTTGAAGTAGGAATGGAGACCCTTACCAATTACATGGAAGCACAGGCACAATGGCAGAAGGCTTGGAGTGATTGGATAGAGGCTAAGGCTGAACTTCGTGTGAATGAAACCTATTATTTGAAATCTACCGGAAGACTTAGCGACTAAGTCTCCGGTTTTTCTATAGGATTTTGCTCCTGGATTTCTTCTTCCGGTGTTTTTTTCGGTTTTTTCAATAACGTACGCAGGTAAAACAGCCGTACCGTTTCCGGAGAGACTTTATAGCGCATTGCAATTTTCTGAAACGAGAAACCTTCGGTCCTTAAATCTTTGATTTCTTGTTCATGTTCGAATAACTTACCGGCCCGCAGACTGCCTTTGGGACGTCCTAACTTTATTCCTTGGGCTCTGCGGCGTGCCAGAGCTTCGCGTGTACGCTGAGAAATCAACGTACGTTCGATTTCAGCACATAGACCAAAAGCGAAAGCGAGTACCTGACTGTTGATAGAAGAATCGAATTTATATCCTTCCTTAATACTGTGAATGGTGATCCCTTTTTCAATCGATTGATGAATAATGTTCATGATATTCATCATTTTCCGGCTTAGCCGGGAAACTTCGGTAATTATCAAGACATCACCTTTTTGCAGTTTTTTGAGCAGTGTTCCTAATTCTCTCTCACTTTCTTTTTTTGTTCCACTCACGGTTTCTGTACACCACATGGTAATTTTCAGTTCTTGCCGATGGCAGAAATTAATTACCTCGCTTTTCTGATTCAGAATGGTTTGCTTATCTGTGCTCACCCGCAGATAAGCAGCAACTATAGGAGCTCTGTCCTTCAGTTCCTGTTTCTTTTTTTCGGGCATAGTTGTTTAGATCAGTATGAGATACTGTTAATGCTTTTTTTCTCTTTTAGTTCACAAATATACGAAAGTTGGCCAGTTATGAGAAACTTTTGTGAAAAATGAGATCTGAAAATTAAGAGATTTGAACAGTTTTTGTTTTTTTAACTTACCGATGGGAAAGAAATAAAATTAGTTTTCAAATTCCACCTACTTCGTGAAACATATATTCGATGTCGTAAGTATATATTAAGACTTTAATATTCAGTATATAATAAATAAATGTCAGATACGATGAGAAAAAGTAGGAATAGAATTTTGAAGATGAAATGGCTGGTATGGGGTTGCATAGCAGCATCGATAGGGATTTTAGGATCTTGTCGGAATAAGCAGGTTCAGGTAGATATTCCGCAATTAGTAAAGACAGCTCCCGTGAATGGACATGATGGGATGACTTCTGTCACTTATCCTGGAAAAATTCAGGCTGCATCGAATGTGAAACTGGCCTTCCGGGTAGCCGGACCTATCCGTAAAATTTATGTAAACGAAGGACAATATGTGAAAAAAGGACAATTATTGGCCGAATTGGATCCCCGGGATTATCAGATTCAATTTAATGCTACTCAGGCCGAATATACCCAGGTGAAAGGCGAAGCAGACCGGATTATAGAGTTGTATCGCCGTGGAAGTGTTTCGGTGAATGAGTACGATAAAGCTGTCGCTGCACGTAAAAGGGTGACCGCTTTATATAATGCACACCGGAATGCATTGAACGATACCCGTTTGAAAGCTCCCTTCGATGGTTATGTACAAAATAAGTACTTCAACGCTCCTGAGATTGTGAATCAGGGTACTCCGGTGGTATCGATGATCGATAACGATTATTTTGAAGTGGACGTCAATATCCCTTCCGGAGATTTTATCCGGCGTGAGGATTTTATGACTTTCCACGCGAATGCCGATGTTTGTCCCGATTCGATTCTGCCTTTGGAACTGCTCGACATCACTCAGGGGGCAAATTACAACCAGTTGTTTACAGCTCGTTTCCGTTTAAAACGGAATCCGGTTCTGGCGCCAGGTATGAGTGTCTCCGTTACAATCGGATTTAAGCCCTCTTCAGAAGCGATGAGTATTGTTCCTGTCTCGGCCTTGTTTATGAAAGACGGACAGTCGTTTGTCTGGTTGTATAATGAGCAGGACGAAACGATCGAACCGGTGAGTGTCGCCGTAGAACGCCTGACAAAAGATGGAGAAGCAATTGTGAGATCTGCTTTGAGGAAAGGGCAAACGGTGATTTCTGCCGGTGTCAATGATTTGAAGGAAGGGCAGAAAGTAAAACTTTTACCTCCCGTCCCGGCTTCGAATGTTGGAGGGCTGTTGTAATGTAAATAGGAATGTCGGGCTTTCAGACCGGTATAGGACTAAATAGGAAAATCTTAAATTATGAACTTTACAGAATATGCTTTAAAAAATAAGGCGCTGGTTTATTTTTTTGTTTTTGTATTGGTAGTCGGAGGAATTTATTCCTTCTTTACCATGAGTAAATTAGAAGACCCGGCCATTACGGTGAAACAAGCTATGGTCGTAACTACTTTCCCCGGTGCATCTGCCTGGCAGGTGGAATTGGAGGTGACCGATGTACTCGAGAAATCGATCCGTTCTATGGGAGACCTGGATCATGTAGAATCGCGTTCTATGGACGATATCTCACTTATTCTGGTCGAATTGAGCAGTACGGTACCATTAGCAGAATTACAGCAGAATTGGGATATCCTGCGCCGTAAAGTGGCGAACGTACAAGCTCAGTTACCGGCCGGCGCCCAGCCTTCGATGGTCATGGACGATTTCGGCGATGTATACGGGATGTTTTATGCAATGACATCGGATGGCTTCGATTATCAGAAAATGATGGACTATGCCCAGTTGGTAAGACGTACTGTGCTGGATATCGACGGAGTGAGCAGTGTCGACATATATGGAGAACGGCCGGCCTGTATTGATATCGATATTCAGGAATCGAAAATGGCCAATTTGGGGGTTCATCCTGCCGAGATCATCCTCACCCTCCGCGGACAAAATGCAACGGTCTATTCCGGTTACTATAACAGTGGGGAAAAAAGAGTACGCGTAGGAATAGACGGCGATTTCAATGGAATTGAAGATATCCGTAATCTCCTGATCCGGGGACACGAAGAAGACGATATCCGTTTGGGAGACGTGGCCGATATTACCAAAGGGTACGTTCAGCCTCAGCAAGAGGGATTGAAATATGATACGCTGCCGGCTATCGCTATATCGATAGCGATGCAAAAAGGGGGAAATATCATCCAGTTGGGAAAAGTAATCGATCAAAAATTGGACGAACTGAAGCAAAATATCATTCCTGCCGGTATAAATTTCGAGAAAGTATTTTTTCAGCCTACCCGGGTAAAAGATGCGATCAGTGTATTTATGGTCAACCTGATCGAATCTGTATTGATTGTGATCATCGTGGTGATGTTAGCCATGGGATTCCGTAGTGGTTATATAATCGGGATCGGATTGGTGGTAGTTGTTTTGGGTTCTTTTGTGATTTTACATATGATGCACGGCACTTTACAAAGGGTATCCCTGGCATCGTTTATTGTAGCTATGGGAATGCTGGTCGATAATGCCATCGTTATTACCGACGGGATTATGGTGGATATGAAACGGGGGATTCCCAAGCCGGATGCTTTGGTCAATATCACGAAGAAAACGGCTTGGGCATTGTTGGGGGCTACTACGATCGGTATCCTGACTTTTTTACCGATCTATATGTCGCCCGATACAACCGGCGAATATGTCCGTGACCTTTTTATCGTATTGGCTGTATCGCTATGGCTGAGCTGGATATTGGCGCTGGCTTATGTTCCGATCCAGGCCGACCGGGCTTTTAAACCCAAAGTGGTCGAACCGGGAGAACCCGATAATCCGTTCAACGGCAGAATTTACCGGCAATATCAGCGACTTCTCCGTTTTGCCATCCACTATCGTTGGATCTGGATTGTAGCTACTGTGATTTTACTGGTTTTTAGTGTTTACGGTTATCGGTTTATAAAACAGGGATTTTTTCCCGACTTGAGTTATAATCAATTGTATATCGAATATAAAATGCCTTTCGGTACCAATCCTGAGACTGTCGAAAAAGATTTGGCCAGTATGGAAAAATATTTGATGAGTCGGCCTGAAATCACCGCCGTAACCACAAGTTTGGGTGGAACTCCCTCGCGTTATAATCTGGTCCGTACGGTGGCCGAGCCCGCTTTAAGTTATGGGGAACTGATCGTTGATTTTACTTCGCCGGCGGCTCTGAAGGAACATTTGAATGAATTGCAGGCTTATCTTTCTTCTCATTATCCGCAGGCATATGTGCGGATGAAACAGTACAACCTGATGTATATGGATTTCCCGATTCAGTTTATGATTTCAGGTCCCGATCCGGCAGTATTAAAATCACTCTGTGCACAGGTTGAAGGGATCATGCGGGCAGATTCATCGGTAATGCTGGTAACCAATAATTGGGGCCCGGAGACTCCGGCGATGCGGGTGGATTATCAACAGCAGACTGCCCGGGATGTAAACCTGAGCCGGGAAGATGTCGGGTTGGCCGTACTGGCTGCTACCGACGGCTTGCCGATCGGTTCTTATTATGAGGGCGAACATCCTTTACCGATCTATCTGAAAAGTGTGAACGATCAGGGACAACGACCCGGGCAGATCGGTAATGTCCCGGTTTGGAGTATGGTTCCTTCGACGAATGGAATAGGCCTCGGTACAGTGAAAGAGTTGATGACCGGAATGATCGGTACCGATGATGTATTAAAACGATTGATCGGTTCAGTACCGCTCAACCAGGCTAGTAGTGGAGTGGAAGTCGGCTGGGAAGTACCGGTCGTACGTCGTTATAACGGACAGCGTTCTATTGCTGTACAATGTAATAACGCTCCCGGATATACGACTACCGCAGCCAGAAATAGCTTGCTTCCGAAAATCGAGGCATTGGATATTCCTCCTGGTTATACTACAGCCTGGCAAGGCGAATACCTGGCAAGTACGCAGTCACAGTTTTATTTGTTTAAAAATGTACCGATCGCTATCGTGCTCATATTGGCTATATTGATCGCTCTGTTTAAAGATTTCCGTAAGCCACTGATGATCTTGTTGTGTTTACCGTTGGCCATTACGGGAGTGGTGGCCGGAATGCTGATCGCCGGTAAAGAATTTGGTTTTGTGGCGATTGTCGGGGCCTTGGGATTGGTCGGCATGATGATTAAGAATGGGGTAGTTTTGGTAGATGAAGTCGATATTCAAATCCGTTCCGGGAAAGATCCTTTTCTGGCTTTGGTAGATGCTTCTACCTCCCGTTTACGTCCGGTATTCCTGGCGGCGATGACGACTATTTTGGGAATGATCCCTTTGGTGAACGACGATATGTTCGGGGCTTTGGCGGTTACGATTATGGGAGGACTGTTTATCGGAACAATCATTACTCTGGTGATTTTACCGATATTATATTCTTTATTTTTCCGTATCCGTCCTGCTAAACACGGAGAAGAAGAACAACAGCAACAACAACAAATACGAATCAATTGGAGGTAATATGAAGGCACTTTTAATGATTTTGATCTTTTTTCCTGGAGTTTTATCGGCTCAGGTGGAGCTGGATTTACAGTTATGCCGGGAAATGGCTATTCGCAATAGTAAGGAGATGGAAATCGCCGACCGGCAACACCGGAAGGCTATGTTCGATACCAAATCCTACCGGGCGGATTATTTGCCTAAATTGTCTGCTGTCGGAGTCGGATTTTATAATCAGAAAAAATATAATTATAAATTGAAAGGAGGATATCTTCCCACTTATAAACCGGGAGAGAATGGGCAATTGGAACCGAATGTAATGATCGATCCCGAAACCCAGAAACCGGTGATTGGAAGTGACGGCAATCCGGTTTTCAATGAATATGCTTTTTTACCGGATATCCGTTTACAATTGAAGTTGAGAGGGGTTTATATGGCTGGGGCTCAGCTCGAACAACCGGTCTATCTGGGAGGTAAAGTCCGGGCTGCACATCGGATGGCACAATTGGGAGAGGACATCGCTGTCGAGAATATCCGGTTGAGCCGTTCTGAAATCGTGGTAGCGACAGACGAAGCTTATTGGCAACTGTTGAGAGTCGGCGAGCAGGTGTCCGCTGCCGAGAAGTACAGACAGGTCGTGAAAGAACTCCTGCAAAACCTGCGGGATGCTCAGGTGGTCGGAATGGCTACACCCAACGATGTACTGAAAGCCCAGGTCCGCTACAATGAGGCTGGCTTGATGTTGCAGAAAGCACAGAACGGACAGGTGTTGGCGAGCATGAATCTATGCCGGTTGGTCGGCCTCAATCTGCAAACGGAATTACACCTGCAAGATTCTTTGACAGATAAGATAGATCCTCGCATCTGGGCTTTGGATACTTCAGTGGAACAGCGCCCCGATTATACGATGTTGGCTCAGGAAGTAGACCTCAGGAAAAAACAAGTCGATTTGACACGGGCTGATTTTTTACCTCAGATCGGAGTGACCGTCGGTTATGGCTATGGAGGAGGATTGCAATTGAATGGAGATGATGAGGCAAGTGCTACTTTCTCGGCTATGGCAGCAGTGAAAATTCCCGTATTCCATTGGGGAGAAGGGAAAAATAAAGTAAGATCCGCCCGGATGGAGGAAGAAATCAGCCGTCTGAATCTTGAAAAAACAACGGATTTGATGCGTCTGCAAATTACTTCCGCCCGGTTTTCTGTTACAGATGCCCAAAAACGGGTAGAGATGGCCCGGAATGCCCTGTCGCAGGCAAAGGAAAACCTGAAAATCAGCAATGACCAGTATCAGGTGGGTATGGAAAACCTCACTGCCTTGCTGGAAGCACAGGCACAGTGGCAAGAAACCTGGAGCCAGTGGATCGATGCGAAAGCCTTGTTACACCTGAGTGTATCCCAATACCTGAAAGCGATTGGAAAGTTGGACTGAAGATAAATTTGGGAATTATTTATGAAATACAAGTTTATCTCAAATAATAAAGGCAGTTATATACATATTTACACTAATAAACGTACGTTTGTAAGTGTAAATATGTATATAACTGCCATAATAAATATCGCTTATTTAATAATTAAGTCTCTTAAAACTATTTAAGGTAAAAAGAATGTAAGTAATTGATAATCTTTTAATTTTTGACGTAAGATCCGAAGTGTCGCACTCATTTTTTTTTCTACGGTTTTTACGGATATACCAGCATTGCGGGCAATATCAGCATATTGTAAACCTTCATTCCGATTTTGTAAGAAAAAACGGCGGTGATCTTCCGGCAGAGTGGCAAGGATCTGTTTATATTGTTGTAAAAGTTCCTCAAATTCCATCGTTTCAAGTGCAGAATATTCCAATGCAACCAGATCGATTTTTCGTTGAAGCTCATCCGGGAGCTGTTCTTGTAGGGATAGAGTATCCTTATGTAATTTATTCCTCAATGAACTGATGCACTTATTCTTCGTTGCAACAAATAATAGACTGCCAAGATTCCCATCTTCCCTCATCTCTTGTATCTTATCCCATATCCGGATAAAAACTTCCTGCACGATATCCTCAGCATCCTCCCAATTTCGCAGATAGCTGTTAGCATATCCGAGAAGAGGAGTATGGTAAATCCTGAACAGGTCCTCAAACGAACCTATATTTTTCATCCGATAGGATTTTTTTTCTGCAGGCATTAAGTAGTAGTTGATAGTTTGTCCGAAAAATCCTTAAAAGGACTTTCCGGACATTAAAAATGAATTCTTCAAATAAATTTACTTATTTAAGTAGTTCTCTTGACAAAACTTTCATGGATTCCTCCCATACTATCGCTTCTTCGCTACCGGAAGCTTTGATCTGATTAAAGTTATCCATCATAACTGTACAATATTTTTTCCATACACTCTTATCATTACAACTACCTTTCAAGTCGATCCCCCAATTACAGGTAAGCATAGGATGGGCCTGTGCCCCATTTTTCTTCATATAGTCAGCGGTAATACTTAAAAAACGTTCCCAATCTCCCATCCGCTGCGCATTCCGAACATCGGAGGTCAAAGCGATACTCTCTGCAGCCACGAATCCACTAGCTTTCAGTTTTCGGATAGTTTCATCGTAACCTTTCCGGTCAAAAATCGGTTTCCCGTCAACTTCTTTAATATATGAATCAGCTTTAATACTCCACAGCATATAGAGATACTTGTTTAATTCGTTTTCTCCGACCGATTGAAGAAATTTGTCCTGATTCTTTATCACTTTCTGTGCCACCGGACCATCAATATCACGGGCAAATTCATACACCAGAGCGAAATTTTCACGGGTAGCCAACTGATCTGCAGAAAGTGTATTGAGATAATCAGCTGCCAGTTTAGCTGCGGCACCGCCTTCATTGGCATTGGCTAACACAACAATGTATTCGTGCATAAATTCCGGTGAACGTTCTCCTGCCAGG